>CAIPLJ010000049.1 GCA_903865885.1 uncultured Actinomycetes bacterium
CAAATTCGTGGACCATGACAGATAAAAGCAAAGCCACGGCAAATGCAAGAATTCCAAGAAACTTCATTAACCAACCTTTTTCAAGAGTTCCCGAGCAGTACGTCGTGCATCTTCCTCGGCAGCACTGACATCAGCGAGATCTCGCAGTGTAGACACAGCAGATGTACGCAGCGTATCAACCACAGATGAAACAACATCGATAATTGATGTGAAGCCAATCTGGCCATCGATAAATGCTTGCACAGCAACCTCGTTAGATGCGTTAAAGATTGCTGGGAGTCCTCCCCCAATTTCGCCACATGTGCGCGCCAGCGCAATGGCAGGAAAACGTTTGGTATCAATCGGTGCAAATGTCCATGAATGAGATTGTGTCCAATCAATTGGTTGCGTGGCTGCAGGAACGCGATGCGGGTAGTGAAGTGCAAGTGAGATTGGCCCCTTCATATTAGGAGGAGAAGCTTGTGCAATTGTTGAACCGTCTACAAATTCGACCATAGAGTGCACTACAGATTGAGGATGAATAACAGCCTCAATCTGTGAATAAGGAACTCCGAAAAGATAGTGGGCTTCAATAATCTCTAGCCCTTTATTCATCAATGATGCTGAATTAATGGTGACAACGGGACCCATAGACCATGTTGGATGTTCGAGCGCTTCGGCAAGTGTGACACTGGATAAATCTCTGCGGTCACGGAACGGGCCACCACTTGCAGTAAGCACAAGTTTTGCAATCTCAGATTTCTTCTCACCAATAAGTGCCTGCCAGATTGCTGAATGTTCAGAGTCGACGGGAAGCAATTGATCAGGTTTTGCGCGCCCAATGACTAAATCGCCACCTGCAACTAAGGATTCTTTATTTGCAAGCGCTACTCGATTATCAACATCAAGGGCGGCAAGAGTTGGCGCTAAGCCAATAGAACCCGTAATTGCATTCAGAACTACATCGCACGAAATTGCAGCAACTTCAGTTGAAGCATGTTGACCATCGATAACTTCTACTCCTGGTAGAGCTTGTCGAATCAGATCTGCATTCTTTACAACACCGACGACCTTTACCCTAAATTTCTTAGCTTGAGCAATGAGGAGTTCGGGATGTGTTCCAGCCGCCGACAGTGCAACTACAGTAAAGAGTGAAGGGTTGGCTTCGACAATGTCTAGTGCCTGTACGCCAATCGAACCGGTGGAGCCAAGAATGACAATTTCATGCATTGATATTGGACATCACATGTTTGATTCGTGTGTAATCCTCAAAGCCATAGGCAGAGAGATCTTTTCCATATCCACTGCGCTTAAAACCACCATGTGGCATTTCGGCAACGATAGGAATGTGGGTATTAATCCAGACGCAACCGAAATCAAATGCCTTGGCCATGCGCATTGCACGGCCGTGATCCTTAGTCCAGACAGATGACGCTAGGCCGTAATCAACTCCGTTGGACATCGCTACAGCTTCTGCTTCATCCTTAAACTTCTGAATCGTAATTACTGGACCAAAAATCTCGGACTGAATGAGTTCATCGCTCTGCTTAAGATCTGCAATCACAGTAGGTGCAACAAAGTAACCGGGACGATTTGTTGGTTGTCCTCCAGCCACAATGCGCGCATGTGATGGAGTACGTGAAATAAATCCATTGACACGTTCAAATTGCGATGCGTTATTTACGGGGCCGACAATGACATCTTCATCAGGCATACCCATTCCGATGTGATTGGTTGCTTGGTCTGCAAGTAGCTTGACCATCTCGTCATAGACACCTTCTTGCACAAGTACGCGCGTTGCCGCTGTGCAATCTTGTCCAGAGTTGAAGTATCCAGCGATAGCTATGCCTTCGGCTGCTGCCTGTAAATCTGCATCATTGAAGACGACAACTGGTGCCTTGCCACCGAGTTCAAGGTGTACGCGCTTGAGTGATTTTGCAGCAGCGCCTGCTACTTCCATACCTGCGCGAACAGAGCCTGTAATAGAAACCATTGCAGGAGTTGCGTGATCTACAAGCGCTGCACCAGTTGCGCGTTCGCCAGTAATTACATTGATAACGCCTTCAGGTAGGAACTCGCTCATGATTCCAGCCATAAAGAGTGTAGATGCTGGAGTTGTATCACTTGGCTTAAGAACAACAGTATTTCCTGCAGCAATTGCAGGTGCCCATTTCCAGACAGCCATCATCATTGGATAGTTCCATGGTGTTACCTGCGCACAGACGCCAACTGGTTCGCGGCGAATAAAAGAAGTCATACCGTGCATATATTCACCAGCAGACTTACCTTCAAGATTTCGCGCAGCACCTGCGAAGAAGCGAATCTGATCAACCATGGGAGGCATTTCTTCTGATGCAGTGAGGCTCTTTGGCTTTCCGCAATTCTCAGATTCAATATCTACAAATTCTTCTGCGCGAGATTCGATGGCATCGGCGATTTTCAGTAGTGCTCGCTGGCGTTCGGATGGAGTTGAATCGCGCCATCCAGGGAAGGCACCACTTGCAGCTTTCATAGCCTTATCGATATCGGCGCTATTTGAGATTGGCGCTGTGGCAAATGCTTGGCCAGTAGAAGGGTTAATCAGAGTCGTAGTTTCACCTGATGCTCCATCAACAAATTTCCCATTGATGAAATTCTGTAACTTCTTCACTATTTATGCCTGACCCTTCGTAGCGCGAACCATCTGATCACCGTGATCGTATGGGTGTTTTGTATATGTCTCGAGCCAACGGGCGATGGTGTATTTACCAGCTTCTGTATGCTCACCAAATTTTTCAAGATCGCATTCAGTGAGACGCTTCACGACATCGAGAGAAGCTGCACGCACTGCTGCATACACTGCAATTGAATTGGCTACATCACCATCGGCATAGGCAAGCTTTGGTTCGTTGGCCCATGCTGCTTCGTCATAACCCTGAATGATTGAACCTTCAGGTTCTGCAACAAGTCTGCGCAGGCGCGCATATGACTGCGCCTCTGAATCTGCCATGTGGTGGATACATTGACGTGCAGACCATTCGTTCTCGGCATGAACATCCATTAACTCTGGAGTTACTGCGTGAGCGAGATTAAGAAAATATTGTGATGCTGCTTCATATGCCGCAGCTGCTTCTTTCATATCCACTGATGTCATGGAAGTGATACTAGTTAATTCTTCTCTTTCTCGGAAGCAGCTAATTGCCCGCATGCCCCATCAATTTCGCGTCCTCGGGTATCGCGGACAGTGACGGGAACTCCATAGCCCTCAAGGATGCGAACAAACTCTGCTTCATCTTCGCGACGTGATGCAGTCCACTTTGAACCTGGGGTCGGGTTGAGAGGAATGAGATTTACGTGAGCATTGCGGTTTTTTAACAAGCGGCCAAGAAGATCTGAACGCCACGATTGATCATTGATATCGCGAATAAGTGCATACTCGATTGAGTAACGTCGCCCAGTTTTCTTTTCATATGCATCGGCTGCTGCCAATACTTCACGTACATTAAATCGATTGTTGATGGGAACTAGGCTGTCGCGGAGTTCGTCATCAGGGGTATGAAGTGAAACCGCTAGCGTGCAGTTGATTCCTTCATCCATCAGCTTTTCGATTCCATTAACAAGTCCCACCGTCGAGACCACTACTGAACGTGCAGAGATTCCAAGTCCATCGGGATTTGGATCTGTGATGTTGCGTAGTGTGCGGACCACTGCGTTGTAGTTGGCAAGTGGTTCGCCCATTCCCATAAATACAATGTTGGACAGTCGTGTTGGTCCGCCAGGCATCTCACCATTGGCGCATGCTCGTGCGGCAGCCACGATTTGATCTGTAATTTCTCCGGCAGAAAGATTTCGAGTGAGCCCCGCCTGCCCTGTTGCACAAAACGGACAGTTCATGCCGCAACCTGCTTGTGATGATATGCAGACTGTCGTGCGATCTGTATAACGCATCAGGACGGATTCGACGAGAACGCCGTCGTGCAGCTTCCATAAATCTTTTCGAGTCATTCCACCATCTGTTGTACGCGTGGTGACTAGCTCAATGAGTTTTGGAGTCAGAGCATCTGCAATTGTCTGTCGCTCTGCAGCAGGAATGTCAGTCCATTCATCGGGGTCATTGGAAAGATGTGCAAAGTAATGAGTTGCAACTTGTGCTGCGCGAAATGGTTGGAAACCAAGTTCTTTAGCAAATGCTTTACGTTCGGAAGGACCAAAATCTGCAAAGTGCTTGGGAGCCTTCTTGCGTTGTACTGGTTCGTCAAATACCAATTTTAATTCAGTCGGACGTTCTGTTGTCATAGCAACCCTGACTCTTGTGCGCGTCTCACTACTTCGAGTGCGAGCCACAAAGCAGGGGCTGCAAAGAGAACTGAATCGAGGCGATCCATAATGCCACCATGTCCTGGAAGTAAGTTACCCATATCTTTAATTGCCATATCGCGCTTGAGCGCTGATTCGATGAGATCACCCGATGTTGCGGTAAAAACTGTGAGCAGGCCAGCTGCAGCGCCTAGATACCAGTGCGAATTCATGATGAAGTGAAATGCAAGTGAGCCACCAACAACTGTAAATATAAGTGATCCGGTTAAACCTTCAATCGTCTTCTTAGGGCTTATCTTTGGCGCAAGTGGATGCTTACCTAGAAGTACTCCAGTTAAATATCCGAAGGTGTCGTTGCATCCAACGAGTACTACAAATGTCATAACGCGCGCCAAACCATTGTGAGGGCGTGCAAGGAGAATGAGGAAGCCAGCAAGGAATGGCAGATAAATAAGTGCGAGGGCGGATGCCGATGCGGTCTTAACAAAGTTTTCAGTTCCGCGCGGAAGAAGAAGTACAAGCAGACAAGGAAAGGCAATTGCAGTTGCAACGGCAAGTCCTGAGACTCCCCCGAACCAGGAAGCAGCACCCAATCCGATAGTCGCTGTCGTAAGTGACCAGAGCGGAATATGAATATCAACGACTGTAAATGCTCGATTGAGTTCGCGGATTCCAAGAACGACAGCAAGAGTTACAAGACCTGCAAAGAGAATGCGATATGTGGCGAGTGAGAACCAGACGAGAAGTACCAAAAATAAACTTACGCCAATTGATGGCAGGAGTTTACGACCAGCACGCTTATTTATCGCTTCGTTGATCGAATGTATATCTGACACGGTAAGAGAACCCCAAGGGTGAAGTCTTTAGACTTCGAGGAGCTCTGCCTCCTTGTGCTTTAAGAGGTCATCAATCTTTGCAACGTGATCTGCCGTAATCTTTTCAAGTTCCTTTTCACCACGGCTTAGATCATCTTTTCCAATATCGCCATCTTTTTCTAACTTCTCCATCAGCTCTTTCGCTGTACGGCGAATATTGCGCATAGAAATCTTTGAATCTTCAGCCTTGGTCTTTGCAACCTTGATGTAATCCTTACGTCGCTCTTCTGTGAGCTGAGGGAAGCTCACGCGAATAATTGCGCCATCTGTTGCTGGGTTTACGCCGAGGTCAGATTCGCGAATAGCTTTTTCGATGGAAGACATTGCACCTTTATCAAAGGGAGAGACAACAGCCATGCGTGACTCAGGAATCTGAATCGATGCAAGCTGAGACAGAGCAGTCCATGTGCCGTAGTAATCGACCATAATCTTGTTAAACATTGCAGGGTGCGCACGGCCAGTACGGATTGCACCGAAATCGTCTTTCGCGACTTCGACAGCCTTATTCATCTTGTCGGTCGCATCTGCGAGTGCGCTAGTTACATCTGCCATGGTCTTCTACCCTTCAATATCTCTCGTTTAAGAAACGAGAGTTCCAATCTTTTCACCGCGAACTGCGCGGCCAATATTTCCATTGGTCATTAGATCAAAGACCACGATAGGAAGGTGGTTTTCGCGGCAGAGGCTAAATGCTGCCGCATCTGCAACTGCCAATGACTTCTGCAGAACTTCATCATAAGAAATAGTGTCGTACTTCGTTGCGTTCGTATCTTTGCGGGGATCTGCGTTATAGACGCCATCGACTCCGGACTTTGCGAGCAAAAGAGCGCCAGCACCAATTTCAAGTGCGCGCTGAGCTGCGACTGTATCTGTTGTAAAGAATGGCATTCCTGCACCTGCACCAAAGATCACAACTCGACCCTTTTCAAGATGGCGAATTGCGCGACGTGGAACATATGGCTCGGCAACTTGGCCCATAGCAATTGCTGTCTGGACTCGAGTATCGACGCCCTCTTTTTCAAGAAAATCCTGGAGCGCTAAACAGTTCATGACTGTTCCTAGCATTCCCATGTAGTCAGCGCGTGAGCGCTCCATTCCGCGCTCTGAAAGTTCGGCGCCACGGAAGAAGTTACCGCCACCGACAACGATTGCGATCTGGGTTCCGCTGCGAACAACATCTGCAATCTGTTTTGCGACATCTGCGAGAACATCGGGATCAACACCGATGCCTTTCTTGCCACCAAAAACTTCTCCAGAAAGCTTAAGGAGCACTCTTGCATAGTTACCTCTGGTACCTGGCATGAGTGCTCCCTTCGCTCGTTGGAATTAGTTTACTGACCTACGCGGAAACGGTGGAATGCCTTGACGGCGGTTCCTGCCTCATCGAGGATCTGTTTAACGGTCTTCTTTGCATCCTTCGCGAAAGACTGCTCGATTAGTGAAACTTCCTTCACAAAACCGGTGACGCGTCCTTCGATGATCTTTGACAGTGATGCCTCTGGCTTACCTTCGGCGCGAGCTGTCTCTTCTGCAAGGCGACGCTCTGTCTCAATAAGGTCTGCTGGAACATCTTCGCGATTAACGAAGCGTGGTGCAAATGCTGCGATGTGCTGTGCAACATCCTTACCAACTTCAGCTGCTTCCTTTGCAAGAGATACCAAAACGCCAACTTGTGGTGGCAAATCTGGGCTTGTCTTGTGAAGGTAGAGACCAACAGGTCCTTCGATTACTGCCACGTTACGAATTTCAATCTTCTCGCCGAGCATTGCATTTCCTTCATCAATAACAGACTGAACGGTCTTGCCGTTAGCCATAGTTGATGAGAGGAATGAAGCAACATCTGCTGACTTTGATGAAACAAGCTGATCAACGAGTTCATCACCAAGTGCGATAAAACGCTCGCCCTTTGCAACGAAGTCTGTCTCGCAGTTAAGTTCGAGCATGACACCTAGGTCACCTGAAACCTTTGCTACAACCAAACCATTTGAAGTAAGACGACCTTCGCGCTTTGTAACGCCCTTTTGTCCCTTAACACGAATGATTTCAATAGCCTTGTCATAATCGCCATCTGCTTCATCAAGCGCCTTCTTGCAATCGAGCATTCCTGCTGCAGTTGCTTCGCGGAGGCGCTTTACATCTTCTGCTGAATAGTTAGCCAATTTACTTATGCCTCCACTGTTGTAGCTGGTGCATCTGTAGCTGGTGCTGATGCAAGGATTTCCTTTTCAAGCGCTTCCGCCGCTGCAGCTTCTGCTGTTGCTACCGGTGCTGGAGCTGCTGCAGAGCGTGCCTTGAGGCCTTCTGCAATTGCATCGGTGATGACGCGTGTAAGCAGCTCGATTGAACGGATTGCATCGTCGTTACCAGGAATCTTGTAATCAACTTCATCTGGATCGCAGTTTGTGTCAAGGATTGCAATCACAGGAATACCAAGCTTCTTAGCTTCGGCAACTGCAAGGTGCTCCTTCTTTGTGTCAACAACCCAGATTGCTGAAGGCAACTTGGTCATGTGACGAATACCGTCAAGGTTCTTAAAAAGCTTTTCGCGCTCACGGCGAAGGACAAGAAGTTCCTTCTTTGTGAGCAATAGGTCATTTGCTGTCTCAAGAGCTTCAAGCTCCTTGAGGCGCTGAATACGCTTGTAGACAGTTGGGAAGTTAGTGAGCATTCCACCTAACCAGCGCTCTGTAACTGTTGGCATGCCAACGCGAGCTGCTTGATCGATGATTGGCTTGTGAGCCTGCTTCTTTGTTCCTACGAATAGGACGTGGCCACCCTTTGCAACAGTGTCCTTAACGAATGCATAAGCAGAATCGATAAGTGCGAGTGATTGCTGGATGTCGATGATGTAGATGCCATTGCGTTCTGTGAAAATAAAACGCTTCATCTTTGGATTCCAACGACGAGTCTGGTGTCCGAAGTGGACTCCGCTGTCGAGGAGTTCGCGCATTGTTACTACTGCCATGACGGCACGCTCCTTCTTAGGTTTTTTGTGCGCAGCACTAAAAAACCTGCTCGGTTAATGTCTTAGCAATTTACTAAGACCGTCGCACCTACAACGCCGACCGCAATTTAAATGATTCAGATGGCAGAGCCATTGAATAAATTAAGAGCGGACCGAAGTGGCTCGTATTCCCTGACTTGCAAAGCCTTGGTATTGCAACCAAAGGAATTGCGCAGTTCATACATAGATGCTGAGATGTCATCAATCTCGCGATTGATGCAGGGCAAATCTTACCTGCCGTCAAGGGGTGCAAAATCCACCCCACTTCCTCTCGCTAAGCCCGAGGGTGCGCCTGTTTAAAAGCTTTTTGAAGTCTCTCTGTCGATACATGGGTATAGATCTGGGTCGTAGCAAGAGATGCATGGCCCAGAATTTCTTGAACGGTGCGAAGGTCTGCTCCCCCTTCGAGCAGATGTGTTGCAGCTGAATGGCGCAGTGCATGTGGCCCCATTCGCTCTACTCCTTCTAACGCAGAGAGAGCTTCATAGACAATCGTTCGCACTGTGCGTTGATCGATACGACCACCACGCGAACCTAAGAAGACAGCGCGTGCAGATTTATCTGTTGCAACAGAAGACCTGCCATTCTTGAGCCAATCATTGAGAGCTTTAATCGCAGGAGCACCCAATGGAATCGTGCGCTCCTTATTTCCTTTGCCTAATACTCGAATGGTGTTGCGGTTGTAATCGACATCATCAAGGTCAAGGCCACAGAGTTCAGAGACGCGAGCACCTGATGCATAGAGGACTTCGAGGATTGCGCAATCACGTTTTGAAAGTGGAGTCTCTTCTTCCGCAACGCGAGTTGCCAGTGAATCCATGGCGGTAGATGCATCTACAACTGATAAGACTTCAGGCAGGGTTCTATGTCCTTTAGGTGTTGCAAGGGTTGCCCCTACATCCTTTGCGAGATATCCCTTTTTCGTCGCCCATTTAGTAAAGAGGCGAATAGAGACTGCCCTACGTGAAAGCGTTGTGCGCGCTCCCCCTTTAACCTGCTGATTAGCTAACCATGAACGAATATGTGCAATCGTGAACGATGCGACATCATCAACTTTCTGCATTTCAAGGTGGCTTAAGAAACTTTCGAGATCTCCGAGGTAAGCGCGAACTGTGTGCTCGGAGAGATTACGTTCCTTCTCGAGGTAATGGGTGTATTCCCCATAGATACTCTCAAAAGAAGTCATGTGTACAGAATATATCCACACGGTCTCGATACCCCCGTATGAATCTGATGCGGATACGCATCAAAGGCGATACGGTGCAGGCATGCGCATTAGGGTCTCAGATTCCATCGCGATTCCTTCACTTAGCCGAGAACTCGATGGCACGATAATTCTCAATATCAACACAGAATTATCTTTTGAAGATATTGAGGGTTTCATTGGAGATCAGTTCGCACCTGGTGAGCGAGATATAGCATTTTCACTCTGGGTAGATGATGAGACAAAAAGGGTCTTTACGCCGATTGCAGGCACCACAGATTTTTATATAGATCTGCGCTAGTTACTTTTTATCGATAGCACCCAGAGCAATAAGTAAAGTCTCTGGTGAAACTTCTAAAACCTCACACATCGGCGCAATCACATCAATCGATGGCCTACGTTCATGTCTGAAGTACCGTGAAATAGTTCCACGATCGATTCCAACCATCGCTGCAAACTCTTCGTACGTTGAAATATTTAGCTTCACTAGTCTCTGCGCAAGCCAATCAGCAGACTCCTCTTGGGTAAATCTCCTACCCACAGCCTTCGTGCGCATGAGAAAAAATATATATCAGGCGCCAGCGAAAATGGAAGAACTTATTCGGGTTTGCGGCCCTGTCGCAAAAGTCCGAATGTGAGCGCATCTTCGAGAGCCATGGCGGATGCGGCAATCACGTTCTCGTGTACGCCGACAGTGTTCCACTCGCCCTTGCCGTCTGAGGTTTCAACAAGAACGCGGGTTACCGCACCAGTTCCGAGACGTCCTTCAAGAATGCGAACCTTGTAATCAGTGAGTTCAAGCGACGCTAATTCTGGGTATAGCTGATTAAGACCATCGCGCAGTGCATTATCGAATGCATTGACAGGACCATTACCTTCACCAGAGCATGTGATCTCTTTACCTTGAGCAGTAACTGTTACCTCTGCCTTGGTGATAATCGAATTCTTTTCATCGCGCTCTGTTGTGGTGAGCCAATGATCAATGGTGAAGAATGATGGACGTTTACCTGTTGCTTCTTCGCGAAGAAGAAGTTCAAATGATGCATCTGCTGCTTCAAAGGTAAATCCGCGCGATTCCATATCCTTTACACGATCGACTACACGGCCAATGAGTTCGCGATCTCCCTTGAGATCAACACCGAGCTCCATAGATTTAAGTTCGATTGAAGCACGCCCTGCCATATCAGAGACAAGCATGCGCATATCGTTTCCAACAGATTCAGGATCTTCATGCTGATAGAGAGATGGATCAACCTTGATTGCAGATGCGTGAAGGCCTGCCTTATGTGCAAAGGCTGAGACACCTGTATATGGCTGGCGAGGAGATGGAGAAATATTTGTAACTTCAGCAACTGCATGCGAGATGCGGAATGCTTCACGTAGTGCGTTCTGAGGAAGTACTTCTTTCTTCTTCTTCAATTCTAAGTTTGCGATGATGGTGACTAAGTCAGCATTTCCTGTGCGTTCGCCATAACCATTAAGAGTTCCTTGTACATGGGTAGCACCTGCTGCAACTGCAGCCATTGAGTTTGCAACTGCGCAACCTGTGTCGTTGTGGCAATGAATTCCAAGGCGTGCAGATGTTGCACCTATTACGTCATTGACTACATCGGCAATCTCATCAGGGAGCATTCCGCCGTTGGTATCGCAGAGTGCTGCGACATCGGCTCCTGCTTCCATAGCAACACGGATAACTTCAAGAGCATAGGCGCGGTTAGCACGGTAGCCATCAAAGAAGTGTTCTGCATCAAGGAATACGCGCTGGCCTTCTTGGCGCAAATGAGTAACAGAGTCGCGAATCATTGCAAGGTTCTCATCCAATGAAGTCTTCAGTGCAAGATCAACATGGCGGTCATATGCCTTGGCAACAAGAGTTACAGCAGGCGCTCCTGAATCACGCAAGGCTCCAAGTAGAACATCATCTGCAGCTTTTACATTGGGGCGACGAGTCGCACCAAAGGCTACAAATGTTGCATTCCTTAATTTCAATTCCTTCTTAGCAAGTGCAAAGAATTCGGTGTCCTTTGGATTTGCTCCGGGCCATCCGCCTTCAATAAATCCAACACCCAAATCATCAAGGTGGCGTGCAATCGTCAGCTTGTCATGAACCGAAAGGTTAAGGCCCTCTTGCTGTGCACCATCGCGCAGAGTGGTGTCATAGATATGCATCGCTTCTTTGTCGAACATTAGAGCGCAACCTTCTTCATCCAGCTGTGCTTATCAGCAGTTGTTCCATGTTGAATAGCAAGAAGGTGATTGCGGATCTGCATTGTGATGGGACCTGGTTGTCCATCGCCTGTGACCCATGTACCCATGGCAGATTTCGCTTGTCCTACAGGTGAAACAACTGCTGCTGTTCCACATGCAAAGATTTCAGAGATTTCACCTGATGTTACGCCTTCGCGCCAGTCGTCCACGGAAAGCATGACTTCTTCGGTCTTATAACCAAGATCTTTTGCAACCGACAAGATTGAATCACGTGTGATTCCGGGAAGAAGAGTTCCGGTGAGTTTTGGAGTGATAACAGTTGCATCGGCGCCTTTACCTCTTACGAAGTACAGGTTCATGCCGCCCATCTCTTCAATCCATTTACGCTCTACTGCATCGATCCAGACAACTTGGTCGCATCCTTCTTTAGCTGCAGCTTTCTGTGCAACGAGGGATGCTGCGTAATTTCCGCCGCACTTTGCTTCACCTGTTCCACCAAGGGCTGCGCGCACGTACTCAGTTGAAATCCAGACAGAGACTGCCTTTGCGGGATCAAAATATGCGCCTGCAGGTGTAGCAATAAGTAAGTAGGTAGCTTTATTTGTTGGACGAACACCAAGGCCAACTTCGGTTGCAATCATAAATGGGCGGATATAGAGAGCCTCGCCGATTTTTCCTGGAGTCCAACCAGCATCTTGCTTAACAAGTGTGTGAATAGTTTCAAGGAATAACTCTTCAGGCATTTCTGGAAGTGCAAGACGTGCTGCAGATCGAGCAAAGCGACGAGAGTTTGCTTCAGGACGAAAGAGTGAGATGCCACCATCTGGTTGGCGATAAGCCTTCATACCTTCGAAGATTTCTTGACCGTAATGAAAAACCGCAGTTGCAGGATCAAGTGAGATTGGGCCATATGGCTTTAACTCTGGCTCTTCCCAACCACCGGCTTCAGTCCACTCGCAGACGACCATGTGGTCGGTGTAATACTTTCCAAAACCACAGTTAGCGACCTTTTCATCGCGCTCGGCTTTTGGAACTGCATGTGGATTGAGAGTGATCTTCATTTACTTTACCAACTCCGCTAAGGCAGAACCGATTTCAGTTGTTCCGCGCTTTGAATCTCCACGTGTCAACAAGTCAGCTGCAACTGCTTTTTCGACATCGCGGGCTGCATCCGTTAAACCTAAGTGATCTAACATCATTGCAACAGACATCACTGTCGCAGTTGGATCAGCGAGATTCTTTCCAGCGATATCTGGCGCAGAACCGTGTACGGGTTCAAACATGGATGGGAATTTACCTGTTGGGTTGATGTTTCCTGAGGCAGCAAGGCCGATGCCACCACAGATTGCTGCAGCGATATCGGTCAAGATATCTCCGAAGAGGTTATCTGTGACAACAACATCAAAGCGCTCTGGGTTGGTCACAAAGAACATGGAAGCTGCATCAACGTGCAAGTAATCAGTGGTGACATTGGGGAATTCCTTTGCCACGTGATTAAAGGTACGAGTCCACAATCCACCTGCACGAGTAAGGACATTGTTCTTATGTACAAGTGTGAGCTTCTTACGATCACGAGCTGATGCACGAGCAAATGCATCGCGAATAACGCGTTCAGCGCCACGACGAGTGTTCAGAGATTCCTCTGTTGCAATCTCTGCATCAGTGCCTTCAGCAAGAACGCCACCTGCGCCAACATATGGACCTTCAGTTCCTTCGCGCACAACTACGAAATCGATAGGCGCTTTTGTTGCAAGTGGACCTGTCACACCGGGCATCAACTTCGCTGGGCGAAGGTTGATGTAGTGATCAAAGGCAAAGCGAAGCTTAAGAAGCAATCCGCGCTCGAGAACGCCGCTAGGAACTGTTGGGTCCCCCACTGCGCCAAGCAAGATGACATCTGACTTTGCAAGTTCTGCTAGAACTGAATCTGGAAGTACTTCGCCAGTGCGGTGCCAGTAGCCAGCGCCTAAGTCGTACTGAGTCTTATTAAATGTCACACCGTATTTAGCGGCAACGACATCAAGAACTTTAAGACCCTCGCCTACAACTTCGGTACCGATACCGTCGCCCGGGATAACTGCAAGATTGATTGTTCGTGACATTAGCTCACCAAAGTCACTGAACGAACGAGATCTGCACCGGTTTCCTTCTTTACTGCATCCGCTACTGCATCTGAGACAGCAGAATCTACGGTGATCGCCATCAAAGCGCTTCCACCTGCTGATTCACGAGCGACCTGCATTCCTGCAATGTTGATCTTTGCACTACCTAGTGCATTTCCAACTGCACCAACTACGCCAGGCTTATCTACATAGCGTAAGAAAAGAAGGTTATCTGTTGGTGGAAGATCGAGATCGAAGTTATCGATTGCGATGATCTTTTCTACTTTACGAATACCCATCAAGGTTCCATCAACTTTGATTGACTTACCGTTTGAAAGAGCTGCGTGAAGTGAAATCATGCTGCGGTATTCAGGGCTATCAGGAGTAGTTGTCACATTGGATGTAACACCACGTTCTGCAGCAAGTCCTGGTGCATTGACATAGGTCACGTCTTCGCAACCTGATGCAACAAGTGCGCCCTTAAGCGCGCTGACTGCTAGAACTGAAGAGTCATGTCCTGAAATATCGCCTTTAACAGTGATCTCCATCGATACAGGAGTTTCGCCAGCAATAGCAGTTGCAATCTGTGCCATCTTCTCAACAAGTGGAAGTGATGGACGAATTTCATCGTGGATTGCTCCACCTTTAACGTTGACCGCATCCGGTACTAATTCGCCAGCAAGTGCCTTGCGAACTGAGACAGCAACAGCGATACCTGCACGTTCCTGTGCTTCATCCGTTGATGCTCCAAGGTGTGGCGTTGCAACAACTTGATCAAGCTGGAACAAAGGTGAATCTGTACATGGTTCGGTGACATAGACATCGAGTCCTGCACCTGCAACGCGACCTTCGACGATTGCATCATAAAGAGCTGCTTCATCAAGTACTCCACCGCGTGCGGCGTTGATGATGCGAACTTCCTTCTTAACCTTCTTGAGCGCTTCAACGCCGATGAGGTTGGCAGTCTCTTTTGTCTTAGGTAAGTGGATAGTGATGAAGTCAGAGCGCTTCAAGAGTTCATCGAGTTCGACGAGTTCAACTCCAAGTTGCGCAGCCTTTGCTGGTTGCAAATATGGATCGTATGCAACAACGTTCATTCCAAATGCCTGCATGCGATGAGCAACCAACTGACCAATACGACCAAAGCCAACTACTCCAAGAGTCTTTTCAAAGAGTTCTGCGCCTGTGTACTTAGAGCGCGCCCACTTACCTGCCTTAAGTGCAGCGTGAGCTGGTGAGATAAAACGAGCAGATGCAAGAAGTAATGAGATTGCTAATTCTGCAGCGGAGACGATATTTGAAGTTGGGGCATTAACAACCATGACACCTGCAGCTGTTGCAGCAGGAATATCAACGTTATCAAGACCCACACCTGCGCGAGCAATGACCTTGAGGCCCTTTGCTGCGGCAATCGCTTCGCCATCCATCTTTGTTGCAGAACGAATAAGAACAGCGTCAACGCCTGCACCAAGGGCAGCCAGAAGTTCTGCGCGGTTTGCACCATCGCAATTACGAACTTCAAAGTCCGGACCTAGAGCATCAAGCGTTGCAGCGCTGAGTTCTTCAGCAATCAGAACGACGGGTTTAGCCACGCGCAGCACTTCCCTCTTTGTAATCATCTTTGTTGGTGTTCTTCATCCAGCTAAACATCTTGCGGAGTTCGCGACCAACGGTCTCGATTGGGTGTGATTCACCCTTTGCACGAAGTGCTGTGAATTCCTTTGCGCCGCTCTCGAGATCATCAACGAAGCGCTTTGCAAAAGCACCAGATTGAATATCGGCAAGAACTGCCTTCATATTCTCCTTGACATGTGGATCGATAACGCGTGGACCTGATACATAGTCACCGAATTCAGCGGTGTCAGATACTGACCAGCGCTGCTTTGCAATGCCACCTTCATACATAAGGTCAACAATCAACTTGAGTTCGTGCAAGCACTCGAAGTAAGCAACTTCTGGCTGGTAACCAGCTTCAACCAAAGTTTCGAAGCCGTACATAACCAACTGTGATGCTCCACCACAGAGAACTGACTGCTCACCGAACAAGTCGGTCTCTGTCTCTTCTGTAAATGTTGTAAGGATTCCGCCTGCGCGAAGTCCGCCGATTGCCTTTGCATATGAAAGTGTCAAAGGCCATGCGTTACCTGTTGCATCTTGCTCAACTGCAACGATGACTGGAACTCCGCGACCTGCTGCGTATTCACGGCGAACCAAGTGTCCTGGACCCTTTGGCGCGACCATACATACATCAACATCTACAGATGGCTTGATGTAACCAAAACGAATATTGAATCCATGCCCGAAGAAGAGAGCATCGCCCTTTTCTAGGTGAGGCAAGATTGATTCTGCATAGATGTGGCGCTGCAAGTGATCAGGAGCCAAGATCATGATGACGTTAGCTTCCTTCACTGCATCAGCAACTGAGGTAACGCGGAGTCCTTCAGCCTCTGCCTTTGCGCGAGATGGTGAACCTTCCTTAAGACCAACGCGTACATCGACGCCGGAATCGCGAAGGTTCAGTGCATGTGCATGGCCCTGTGAGCCGTAACCGATGATCGCGACCTTGCGACCCTGGATGATTGATAGATCTGCATCCTCTTCGTGATACATCGTTGCCACGGTATTTCTCCTTTTGTAGTTTCTTGCTTAGTTTTGATAGTCAGGTTGTGTGTCGTGAACTTCTTTTGCCTTTGGCGTTACATCTTTGATCGAGATAACGCTGATGAGCTTGTCGAGCTGAGCAATTACTTGCTCGAGTGAGTGGCCTTCGACAGCTACTCCAATAATCATCTTAGAGATTGATGAATCCTCTGTTGGTCCCACATTAAGGGTTTCGATGTTAAATGCGCGACGTGAAAAGAGACCTGCCACTCTTGCAAGGACACCTGGCTCATTTTCAACGAGAACTTCAAGAGTATGTTGACGGCGTTGAGTAGTCATTAGAGCTCCTGTGAATCCCAGTCAGGCGCTGTAGCGCGAGCGATCATGATTTCATCATTTGAAGTTCCGGCCGCAACCATCGGCCATACCATTGCATCGCGATGAACGCGGAAGTCGACAACAACGGGTTGATCGTTGATAGACATCGCCTTATTGATTGTCTTATCAAGATCTTCAGGGCGATCGCATGAGAGTCCGACACAGCCCATAGCTTCTGCAAGCATTGGGAAGTTTGGAAC
>CAIPLJ010000050.1 GCA_903865885.1 uncultured Actinomycetes bacterium
ATCAGTGCCAAACAACATCAGCTGCACGCAAAATTGGTATATCGGTATCCAATGAAGTTTATATAACAGTGCTTGGTGATCGCGATCAACTCTTAATGGCGATCCATAATCTGATTGAAAATGCCATTAACTACTCACCCGAGAATACAAATGTTTCAATCTCCACAACTATCGAAGATGAAATCGTCACCATTTCAGTTGCTGACCAAGGAATCGGAATCCCCGAATCTGACTTAGAGCGAATCTTCGAACGCTTCTACCGCGTCGATCCTGCCCGCTCGCGCGAAACTGGTGGCACGGGACTTGGTCTTTCAATCGTTAAGCACGTTGCCACCAAACACGGTGGAGATATCACCGTCTGGAGTTCACCCAACGTGGGTTCCACATTTGCACTTCGCTTACCCATCTACCAAACGCCAGGAGAAACTCAGGAATGACCAGAATATTGATTATTGAAGATGAGGTTTCATTTTCAGAAGCGCTTAGCTTTCTTCTGGAAAAAGAGGGATTTGAAACTCGCGTGGCTGAAACTGGTAAGCAGGGCATAGCGGCTTTTAATGAAGGTCAATATGACTTAGTGCTTCTCGATCTTATGATTCCTGAAATATCAGGAATAGATGTCTGCCGCACAATTCGTACCAATTCAACTATTCCTATCATCATGCTTACTGCAAAAGATTCCGAAGTCGATAAGGTCGTTGGTCTCGAGCTCGGTGCAGATGACTATGTAACGAAGCCATATTCTGCACGCGAGCTCGTGGCGAGAATAAAAGCTGTTCTCCGTCGTGGAGTATCAGATGAATCAAGTAGCACTGAAAGTATTGGCATCCATAGCGTTGGCGGAATTCGTATGGATATCGAACGTCACCAAGTAACTGTTAAAGGTGCACTCATCCCGCTCCCACTGAAAGAGTTCGAACTTCTTGAATTTTTAATGCGAAATTCTGGACGTGTTCTCACTCGCGGACAGCTCATTGATCGCGTATGGGGTGGCGATTACTACGGAGATACCAAGACTCTTGATGTTCACATCAAACGCTTGCGCTCAAAGATTGAAGAAGATCCTGCTAATCCAGTATTGATTCAAACCATTCGTGGATTGGGTTATAAATTCGAGGCGTAGACTCGTTCTATGGCCGCTAAAACTTCCCGCGTTTTTTCATCGCGTGATGCCGCACGTTGCATCATTGTGCCGAGCGATATCGATGATTACCGCGCAGATTCCACTCACTATTCGCAAAATTATTTCTTAGCACGCTAGGGATATCCCCTCTCTTACATTTCCGAGAAAGGGAACTACCCTTATCTATGGTTAAAACTCTGGCGAATCCCGCGCGAGTATTGCTCATTAATGATGATGCATTTGAACTCGCGACAATGTCTGCATCTTTGCGATTGCACAGCACCAACGTAGTCGGAGAAGCATCGAATATCTTTCTTGCAGAAAATCTCTTCCGTTCGCTTCAACCTGAGATAGTACTTATAGACCTCCAATTCTCTGGAGAAGAAGCGATAGGGCTCTTGCAAAGATTTAGGAAGATTGACCCAGAACTTGGAATCGTAATCATTACATCGTGCCCAGATTTGAGGCTCTTCGGATTATTGGAGAGGAATATCCCCCGCGGAAGCAAAATTATTCTGAAGAGGTCTGTCTCAGATCTGTCGATCATCACCTTCGCACTCGCAGAGAGCGTTGATGCTGCCAATGATGGATCAGATATGAAATGGATCAGTATTCACGCCGCAATACATGAGAACTCCTTCATCAGCATCTTAAACGAGCTCACTGATATTCAAATTGAAACTCTGCGACTTGTTTCGCAAGGATTGAGCAACTCTGAAATCGCACGAGTACGTTTCGTCTCTGAAAAATCAGTCGAACAGATTGTGGCGCGCATCGCACAACACCTTTCAATCTCACCAGATAGAAGTAGAAATTTACGAGTTATCTTGGCCGGCGAGTATTTCAAGTGGCTAGGAGCGCCTCGGCATTAACCTCGTGCGGTAAAGTCACCGCATGAATACAGAACTCACACTCTCTGATCTTCGAAAGAGATGGAATGAAGTTCTGGACCTCGTTGAAAGCCGTGACCGTATTATTTGGATTGCCTACTTTGATGCCCGCTTAGAATCTTTTGAAAATGGCCGCTTGACCTTAGATTTCGCCGATAGTAATAAGTTGGCGACAGGTCATAATTACCAAGAAGCGCGCATTCGCCATCGCGCAGTGTTGCAAGGTGCTATTTACGACATCTTCGCAGTAAATGTCGTGGTGGTCGAAAAGTGAAGAAAATCCTTGTCGCAGTTGCAGCAACTATTTTTCTCTCACTTTCTTTCCAATCCATCGCATCCGCCACAGATATGCCAACTCTGGGACCTGGCGGAAAGATTGCTGGTATCGATATCAGCCGTTGGCAGCATCCAAATGGCAAATCGATTGATTTTGTAAAGATGCATGCAGCTGGAATCACATTTGTGATGATTAAGGGATCAGATACTCGCGATGATGCCGATCAACAAGCGGTTAAATATTTAAAGATTGACCGCGAGGCGGCACAAGCAGCGGGAATCTTCACGGGTTTTTATCACTATGTCACCTTGCCCAATGTGACAACACCTTCAGCAATTGCGCGCGATGCGCGCGTGCAGGCGCTTAAGGTCACCTGGAGAATTGCATCTCTCGGTGGTTTTAACGCAATGGACCTACCCGTAGCACTCGATATCGAAAATAGTTGTGTTCAGCTCAGCAGCACAAAGGTATGTAAGAAATATGCCACTCGTAGCGCTGCAACGCTTTGGGCCAAGACTTTTCTGCAGGCGCTCAAAGCTAAGACTGCACGCACCCCATTTATTTACTCATCGCCGCACTTCCTTGAAGCATCACTGGTTCGCGATAAAGAGCTTGCAACCTATCCACTCTGGATCGCTCAGTACGCAATTGACCCCGCACAAGAAGGGGCAAAACCAAATGTGAAAGCAGGTGGATGTTTCGTCCACTCGTGGACTACATCGCAATGTTCAGCCAATTGGACCGTGTGGCAATACACCTCATGTGGAATTGCAGCTAAGTACGGAGTTCCCGGTACTCGCGTAGACCTCAATGTATTTGCTGGCGGTGCTGAAAAATTCCAAAGCATGCTCACAGGCACTTGGATTCCAGATTCAGCAGACCAAATGCCGCAAGGAGAAACAACAACAATTGTGCTCACTTCAGTGCTGGCTACGACAACCAATAAGAATGTGACGATTAACGTCGATGTTAAACGCCCGGATAGCTCGCCTGTCGTGACTGGCAGCGTCAGGTATTACTTTGATGCAACTAATCCAACGGTTCCAAAAGTTACACAAACAGTTGCCCGTCAGACAAGTGGAACATGGCAATTAACAATTTCTGGCATTCCAGCTGGTACTTGGGTTGGAAAAGTCGGATATAAAGATCCATCAGGTACACATGCCGATGTAAAGACACCGCTTGTTCTCATTGTCGAACAAGGTCCGACTCCCCCACCAACGAAAGTTAAAAAACCTGTGGTAAAGCCTGCAGTTGATAGTTGCAAAAATCAGATTAAGAATTAACGAGCTCGAGTAACGCTTCTTCCTCTTTATCAATCACCGCTAAGAATGATTTCACTGAAGCGCTTCGCTCTTTTGTTCCCCATCCGAGTTCGGCTCCAATGATGTCGGCAACTTCGGCAGCTACTTCAGATCCACTATAGAAATCTTCAAATGAAATGCGTGTGCGTCGAAGTAATACATCTTCAACTGAAAGTGCGCCTTCGTGGGTTACTGCATGGAGAATTTCAGCTTTGATATAAGGCAAATCTGGGATGAGGCGTTCAGACATTGAACCATCTGCATCAATGATTCCTAGAATTTCTTCAATCAGTGATCCATATCGATTGAGAAGATGTGTAATTGTTGCCTCAGGAACCGAGTATTTCTCAGCAATTTTTTCGCTCTGTTGTACAAGTGCAAAATATCCATCGGCACCAATGAGTGGCAACTTATCCGTCACTGAATCGCTAACAAGTCTGCGCAAATCTAGAACCGCTAGATCGACAGCATCTTTAGCCATAACGCGGTAGGTGGTGTATTTACCTCCTGCCAAACTGACAAAACCTGGAGCTGGACGGTCGACAGTATGTTCGCGTGAGAGTTTTGTCGTTGCAGAACCAGTCTTATTTGCGACAAGTGGGCGAAGTCCTGCAAATACTCCAACGATATCTTCAGCTTTAATCTGTGGATCAAGTACTCGATTGGCTTGATCCAAGATGTATTGGACATCTTCTTGAGTTGCAAGTGGTTTAGTTCGATCTCCATCGTAAGGAGTATCTGTAGTACCAACAATCCATTGATCTGCCCAAGGAATTAGGAAGAGAACTGACACTGGAGTCTTGAGAATAATTCCATCTTTTGACTTAATGGCATCGCCAGGAAGCACAATATGGACACCTTTAGACATTGCGACTGTGTAACCCGGTGTGAGACCAAATTGAGCATGGAGTTCATCGCTCCAGACACCAGCACACATGATGGTGGACTTGGCTGAAATCTTGATCTTTTTGTTTGTGGTGGTATCGGTTGCAACTACACCGATGACTTTCTTTCCATTGCGAATCAGATCATCGACACGGACTCCAGTAGCCATTACTGCTCCGTGTCTTGCGGCTGTACGAGCAATCATCATGGTGTGGCGCGCATCATCAACCTGAGCATCAAAGTAACGAATCGCCCCGGTAATAATGTCTTGTCGAAGTGATGGCGAAATTGCAGCGATTGTCTTTCCCGTTAAGTGCTTATGAGATGGAAGTGCACGTTTCATTCCGCGAAGTGCGTCATAGAGTGCAAGACCTGCACCTACATAGGTGCGCTCTTTTACCTTTTCAGTCAGTGGATAGAGAAAACTAACTGGTTTTACCAAATGTGGGCATTGCGTAGAGACCATAAGTTCGCGTTCGCGAAGCGCCTCACGGACCAACTTGAAATCATATTGCTCGAGATAGCGAAGCCCGCCGTGAATCAATTTGCTGGAACGACTTGATGTTCCAGCTGCAAAATCTTGTGATTCGACAAGTGCGACTTTGAGACCACGAGTTACTGCATCGAGAGCCGCTCCAACTCCATTTACTCCGCCGCCAATAATGAGAATATCGAATTCTTCTGTAGCAAGGGATGACAATGCATCAGCACGTTGTTGCGGATTCAGCTGTGAAGTAAACATTGTTGTAGGGGTACCAATTCCTGAATGCTCTTGAGTTGTATCGTGACTTTTGAGTAGGCTTAATCATATGGCATACATCGGAAGTCTGGACCAAGGAACAAGTAGCACACGTTTCATGATCTTTGACGGCGAAGGTAAAGTCGTCGGACAGCATCAACTTGAACATCGACAGATACTTCCACAAGCCGGATGGGTCGAACATGATGCGGCGGAAATTTGGGATCGCACCAAAGAGGTTATTGCAGGTGCGCTCAAGCAAGCCGATATCTTGGGCTCAGATTTGGCAGCAATCGGAATCACCAACCAACGCGAAACAACGGTCGCATGGGATGTCACAACTGGCCATCCCCTTCACAATGCAATTGTCTGGCAAGACACCCGCACTGCAGAATATTTATCAACTTTTGAAGCTGTAACTGCTTCCACAATTACATATAAATCAGGACTTCCTGTTGCTCCATATTTCTCGGGAAGCAAGATGCGATGGCTCATTGAAAATTCAAAGCCAGTTTCAGATGCAATTGCAAAGGGTAACGCGCGCTTTGGAACTGTTGATTCGTGGCTACTTTGGAATCTTTCGGGCGGAACACAAGGTGGCGTTCACTTCACCGATGTCACTAATGCAAGTCGCACACTCTTGATGAACCTTGAAACTCTGCAGTGGGATGAGGAGCTTCTTGGGTTCTTCGGCATCCCTCGCTCAGTGCTACCCGAAATTAAATCTTCATCAGAAATATATGGCTCAACAGATCCGCACGGCCCATTTGGCTCTTCAGTACCAATCGCGGGGATTCTCGGCGATCAACATGCAGCGATGGTAGGTCAAGTCTGTTTCGAACGTGGCGAATCGAAGACAACATATGGCACAGGCAACTTTGCTCTTCTCAATACTGGAACCGAGATTGTACGATCAAAGAATGGCTTACTTTCAACTCTCTGTTACAAATTCGGTGATCAACCTGCAATGTATGCACTCGAAGGCTCGGTTGCAGTTACAGGTTCTGCAATTCAATGGTTGCGTGACCAATTAGGAATTATCTCAAGCGCTGCAGAGACAGAGGTTCTTGCATCATCTGTAACCGATACAGCTGGCGTCTACTTTGTTCCTGCATTCTCCGGCCTCTTTGCTCCCTATTGGCGAAGTGATGCTCGCGGTGTCATCGTTGGATTAACTCGCGCTGCAACGAAGGCTCATCTTGCACGTGCAGCTCTTGAAGCGATCTGTTATCAAACTCGCGATGTCATGGATGCGATGGTTGCCGATAGCGGAGTACCAATGACCGAGATGCGCGTTGATGGTGGAATCACTGCTAATTCACTCTGCATGCAGATGCAGGCAGACATTATGGGAATCGATATCACTCGGCCATTGATTACCGAAACAACTGCGCTGGGTGCTGCATATGCCGCAGGTCTCGCGGTTGGATTCTGGAAGAACACTGATGAGTTGAAGAAACAATGGAAGCAATCTCGTCGCTGGAACCCAACAACAACTGCAGAAAATCGCAATAAAGGTTATGCGGAATGGAAGAAAGCGATAGAACGCACCCTTAACTGGGCGTAGTGCACGATAGAGTAAGCGCACTATGGATGAGATTGTCGAACTAACAGCCGGAATCGTGCGCACTAGCCGCACCATGAATGATGGCCGCACGATTCGTTATTACGACACTGCGGGACAAACTCGTACAGTTGTAGATCAACGTCCTGAAGAAGAGCAGCCAGGAATCGGCGAACTTCGCCTTGATCCACTGGTTAATGAATGGGTTGCCATGGCAGCTCATCGCCAAGGTCGTATCTTCTTACCGCCAAAGGAACTCTGCCCGTTATGTCCAACAACGGGAGAACTGCTTACAGAAATTCCGGAGGATGACTTTGAAGTAGTTGTCTTTGATAACCGCTCTCCATCACTGCGACCACCGTCAGGAGATTTTGCACTTCCTGACATGGTTGGTTCAGATACCGATGAAGGAGTTGCCGCCGGTAAGTGCGAAGTAATCTGTTTTACAGCAGATCATGGAGGTTCATTTAAGACTCTAACTGCCCCACGTGTGCGCACTTTGCTCGAAGCCTGGCGCGATCGCACTGCCGAACTTTCAAAGCTCCCCTACATCGCACATATTGCACCTTTTGAAAACCGTGGAGAAGAAATCGGCGTAACTCTTGCTCATCCGCACGGTCAGATTTATGCATATTCCTTTATTCCACCACGAGTTTCTAAGATGCTCGCAGTTGCAAAGGAACATCATCAAAAGACTGGTCGCGTTCTCTTTGATGATGTTCTTGCTCGCGAACTTCGCGATGAAGTACGTATCATCGCTCGCAATGAACATTGGGTTGCATATACCCCCTATGCATCCCGCTATCCGTTTGAGATTCACGTCGTACCATTGCAACCAGTTGCAGATCTTGCAGAGCTTGCCCCAGCAGCATGCGATTCATTCCCCTCTATTGCAATAGAGGTCATGCAACGCCTTGATGGCGTTTTTGGCATCGAGATGGCTTATATCGCAGCATGGCATCAAGCACCCGTGCGCGAAGGTCGCGATTTACTTCGCCTTCACTGGCAGATCACCAGTGTGCGCCGCGCTCCTGGCAAACTTAAGTATTTAGCTGGATCAGAATCTGCAATGGGTGCATTTATTATGGATATGAAGCCTGAACAATCTGCACAACAACTTAAAGATGTAAAGCTTTAAGTTCATGGCTTCACTTGCACGAAATTTCGAAGAGCTCTTCGGGCGTAAACCAGAGGTAATTTCAGAAGCGCCAGGTCGCGTCAATCTCATCGGCGAACATATTGATTACAGTGAAGGCTTTGTACTCCCTTTTGCAATCGCAGATCGCACCCATGCAGCAATTGCCTCACGTCCTGATGGTTTGGTTCGTATCGCATCACATCAACGAAAAGAGAAGATTTTTAGTATCGATATCCACGATGTAAAGCCCGGAAGCAAAGGAGACTGGGAGAAATATGTTCTCGGAGTTCTCTGGAGCTTAGGTATCACAACTGGCGTAGATATCTTGGTCGATGGAAGCGTTCCTGCAGGTGCAGGTCTTTCATCATCTGCGGCGCTCGAATGCTCAGTGGCGGTAGGACTTAATGAACTCTTTACACTCAACAAATCTCTTGAAGATTTAGCACGGGCATCGCAAAAGGCTGAAAATGACTATGTCGGAATGCCATGCGGCATCATGGATCAATCTGTTTCGCTAATGGGAAAGGTGGGCGCCGCACTCCTGCTTGATTGCCGCGACCTCACTACTGAATCGGTTCCATTTAGCGTTGCAGATGCAGGACTAGAGCTATTGATTATCGATACACAGGCTCACCATGCTCTTGTCGATGGCGGATATGCCGAACGCAGAGCAGCGTGCGAATCAGTTGCAGCGAAACTAAATATTCCATCCATGCGTCATCTGACGCTTAATGTACTAGAAGCCAGCCGCGAGAAAATTACCGATACCGAATTTATCCGCGCTCGACATGCAGTAACTGAAATTGCTCGAGTACTAGATGCGGTCATAGCGCTTCGCGCCTCAGACTTTATCGCTCTTGGAAAACTTATCAACCAATCGCATAACTCACTGCGCGATGATTACGAAGTCTCGTGCCCTGAACTAGATCTGGCAGTTGCTGCATCCCTTGAAGCTGGAGCAATTGGTTCACGCATGGTGGGTGGTGGATTTGGTGGAAGTGCAATTGCTCTGATTAAGGCCGAAGATATTTCCAAGGTTCGTGATGCAGTTACTGCGGCTTTTGAATCACATGGATTTAAGCGACCACGATTTTTTACATCGCTGCCAAGTGCTGGAGCTAGCGCTGCGCGTTATTAAGTAAGCGGTTCAATCGAGAGTACGTCGACTCCGCCAATTGAATTGAGAATTTCTACGAGATCTGATGGATCCGTTCCGGGAACAGCAACTGTGATCTTGTCATAGCCGATTCCATCTTCGCTCTTGAGAACTTCAAGACCACGAATATCCGCGCCAGCAGAACCAATAGCTGATGCGAGCATGCCTAGTGAGCCCGGACGATCAGGAAGTGATACCTGCATAGTGAAGAGAGCCATGAGGTAAATGTACTCGCTACTGATTACCTAACACGAATTAGATAGCTGGGGCAGACCCTAAAGTGACCTTGAAGGTCTTACTTCCACCAGTTGGTAGATCTACAACGACTGTGACCGTTGCACCTGGTGCATAAGAACGGATACGAACAATTGCAGTATCTGTATTTGGAATCTTGACCCCATCAATGCTGCGGATAATTGAACCCACTGGGATTCCTGCCTTTTCGGCTCCTTCACCTGGGCTGAGCTTTCCGATCTTGGCACCTTCACCGGTAAATGTTGTATCGAAGAAGACTCCAAGAACTGGACGCGTTGACTTTCCAGTTGAAATAATTTCATCGATCACGCGCTTTGCTTCGTTGATAGGAATTGAAAACCCCAGTCCGATGCTGCCACTGGTTGATCCACTAGAGAGAGTTGCAATCGCTGAGTTTACGCCGATGATGCGTCCTTGTGCATCAATGAGCGCGCCACCAGAGTTACCAGGATTGATCGCAGCATCTGTCTGAATTGCATCAACATAGGACTGCGCATCAACTGTTCCTGTTGAAACTGGACGGTTAAGCGCTGAGATAATTCCACTTGTCACTGTGCTTGCAAGGCCTAGTGGCGAACCGATAGCAAGGACTGGATCGCCGACGCTGACCTTGGTTGAGTCACCAATTGCGACGACAGGCAAATTACCGAGCTGAATCTGAAGAACTGCGATGTCATAACCTGGATCTTGGCCAACAATCGTTGCAGGATATTGATCCCCATTAGAGAGTTCGACCTTAATAGTCGCTGCCTGACCTGATGTATTTACCACGTGATTGTTGGTGATGATGTAACTAGAAGAAGAGCTTGTCTTGTAAATAGAACCAGATCCTGTTGCACCACCTGCAGATGTTGTTACGGAGATTGAAACCACTGATGGTGTTACAAGGGATGCAATAGCTTTGGTATTCATGCCTGTTCCACCGAGTTCAATCAAGGTGCGACCTGAGGCGCAATTGCCAGTACTCGATAGGTACAAAGCTTGTGTGCGGTTATCTGCACATGCTTTTACCGATCCAGATGTGGGAGTTGTTGCGGCAGTTGCGATACTGCCTGCCACTGCTGCTCCGATGACAAATGCAGTTATTACTTTAAAGTTCTTCATAGGAACGATTCTGCCCACAGTTGCTGAGATTATTCTGTTAGTTGCATTTGAGTTCATTTAAGCCTCAACTACCCACGCACCGCTGACCTTGACCTTGACCGACCCAAGCGGAGTATTTGTTGGCCCACCAAGGACCTTTGCTCCATGCGCCGGATCGTAAGCGGCGCCATGACATGGACAGATAATTTGCTTTGAACCTTTATCGTAAGAAACGGTGCAACC
This sequence comes from uncultured Actinomycetes bacterium, assembly GCA_903865885.1. GTDB lineage: Bacteria > Actinomycetota > Actinomycetes > Nanopelagicales > Nanopelagicaceae > Planktophila. The sequence goes on from CAIPLJ010000050.1 coordinate 10,658, forward strand.
TTGATGTGTACAGATTGCTGAATATGCGAAGACGCCAACCTTGCTTCGGAAAAGAATTGCTGGAATGCCTTGCGTTGAATGAATAAAGTTAAAGGAGCCACCGATAGGTAGGTCGGCAAGTTTAATAATCTGACCCTTTGCTCCCTTGGATGTTGATTTCGCTGACGATGACGCTGCCGCCGCTTTTGGAAATGCGCGACCTGCAAAGGATGCAAGCACTGCGATTGCTCCGATAGCACCGGTGCGAATCACTCCGCGACGTTCAATATTTACTGATGGCATTTTACGTTTTCCAATCATGTGTAGAAGGTATGCCAGCCACAATATTGCGTAGGCGCTATCACTTGCTAAGAAGTATGGAGATGTGTGGAAAGAACTCGAGAGCCACAACCCAGTGGCCATTGCGAATCCACCAAAAGCTGCTGATGTAGGAGCGACGTTGAGTAGCGTTGCAAATCCAATTGCGAATTCAGAGAGCATGACGAAGATTCCAACCAAGATTGCATGTTCGACCCCGTGGTTGAGAAATGGTCCAAGCGGTGAACTTTGAGCAAATGCCCCGAGCTGTGAGCCAATATAAGTAGGTGCACCGGCTGTCAGAAATCCGGGATCACTTGCTTTGACCCATCCGGCATAGACCCATGTGGCTCCAAGAAAGAATCTCAGAAGTCGTTGTCCATTGGATTGAGTCCGCCAGGATGAGACGGCGCCCCGAGAGATGCTCTGCAAAGAATTCATTGGATGAGATTAAGACCGAAACCTGAGATTTGCATGATGAAGGACGGAGAGCCGAGTGAAAATTGGAGCTGGCTCCCTGACTTGGATTCGAACCAAGAACCTGTCGATTAACAGTCGACTGCTCTGCCGTTGAGCTATCAGGGAATGTAACGCGCGCAACTCTACCGCAGGCGAAGTGCCTGCCAAAATCCAACGCAATGCCAGTTTTAATGGCTACAGCGAGGCTATGGATAGTTCGTGGAGCCCCCGCTTCTGGGTTTCAAGAGCTACCAAATCTGCAAAGGCTGCATTGTATTGAGTCTGATTTTCCACTGGATTGAGTCTCTGCAAACTTGATTTGAGATCTGCAATTTTGCGACTGACCAATACTTCACGAAGTCGTGCAACGATACTTGAAACATATTTCTCAGAGATTGCGCCATCTGTGCGCACTGGTTCGACAGAGAGTTCGGTAAATAGTTGGCGCATTCGTTCATCGCTCACATTTTCAAGAAGCGCAGGTTCAGTTCCGAATGTATCGATGATGCGTCGAAGTTCGCGATATGCAGGATGGGTAAATGCATCATCCTCAATAGTCTTCCAATCTAAGACAAGCCCAGACATCTGCAGCTTTGCCTTCAGAACTTCACGTTCGAGCATCAGTGTTGGCTCAGTGGGATTAGGGCGCCATGCAGTATCTGCAGATGGCGCTTCAGTAGGTGCTGCGTTGGTTGTCACCTTTTTCAGCGCAGTGTTGACCGCCGATGTGACAACTTCTGTCTCTGTTCCGAGCCATCCGGATAAAGATTTTATGTATTCGGGGCGAAGTGATTTATCGCGAATGGCTGCAACCAAAGGGGCTGCAGTATTGAGCGCATTGACGCGACCTTCGGCTGTTGTTAAATCATGCTTCTTTAACTCAGTACGAATAGCGAATTCAAAGAGTGGAACGCGTTTTGCAATCAGATCGCGAAGTGCCAAATCACCTTTCTCTTGGCGAAGGTCGCATGGATCAAGACCATCGGGTTCGACTGCAACAAAGGTTTGTGTCACAAATTTCTGGTCATCGCCAAATGCTTTCATTGCAGCTTTCTGTCCGGCTGCATCACCATCGAATGTGAAGATTACTTCGCCACGGAATGTATCGGCATCCATCAGCAAGCGACGAATAATACGAATATGGTCATCTCCAAAAGCTGTTCCACAGGTTGCAACTGCGGTAGTAATTCCTGCAAGGTGACAAGCCATCACATCGGTATAGCCTTCAACAACAACTACTTGGCGGCTCTTGGCAATATCTTTCTTCGCCATATCGAGGCCATAGAGAACTTGTGACTTCTTATAAATTGGAGTTTCGGATGTATTGAGATATTTAGGCCCTTGATCTTCTTCATCACTTGCCAATTTACGCGCACCGAATCCAATAATGTCTCCAGAGATATCTTTAATCGGCCACATCACGCGATTGCGGAACTTATCAATCGGTCCGCGTTCGCCCATCTTGGATAAACCTGCTTCTTCTAACTCTTCAATGGTAAATCCTGCGGCTCGTAGATGTTTCGTTAATCCATCCCAACCATTGGGTGCATATCCCACTCCAAATGAATCGCACGCTGCTTTATCAAATCCACGCTTTGTTAAGAGATCACGGCCATGGGCTGCATCAGGGGATGTATTGAGTAACTCTTGATAGAACTGCGCAGCTGCAAGATTGGCTGCATAGAGACGCGAGCGTTTTGATGTTGGCTGGGTCGGGCCACCTTCTTCATAGCGAAGCGTGTACCCAATCTGTGATGCGAGACGTTCGATAGTTTCGGTAAATGAAAGATGATCAGTCTTCATAACAAAATCAATAACATCGCCGCCGGCACCACATCCAAAGCAGTGGTAGTAATTCTTTGATGGTGTTACGTGAAATGAAGGAGATTTCTCATCGTGGAATGGGCAGAGTCCCTTTTTCTGTCCCCCACCAGCGTTCTTAAGAGCAACGCCCGCTGCAGTAACGACTTCATCGATATGCGCATGCTCGCGCACATAGACGATGTCATCTGCCTTAATGCGACCGCTCATGTTCCTACCTTATCGACGCTTCGAAAGATGCGCATGGAGCGCATATGCACCGGGGTCGGTCAGGCTGGCAATCTGGTCCACTACTACGCGAAGTCGCTGCGCATCAGTGGTCGCAACCTTCCAGTCATCTTCAAAGATTGGGTCCAACTCTTTAGGGGCGGCGGTAAAGAGCATCTCAACCAATTCATGAATCACTATCTGCTGCTTTGCATAACGCTCTTGCGATGCTGATGCGCTAATAAGGTAATGGCCAGCTACTGATTTAAGAAAATCAACCTCAATCTTCTGCTCGCGTGGAATTTCGAGGTTTGCGCTGTAACGAGTAAGTGGGCCATCTCCGTGCACTTTGCGAGTTTCAAGCTCTGCAGACAACACAAAACGTCCGATGAGTTGTGAAGCTGTATCTTTTAGTCGCGCGAGTGATCTATGGCTTCGATCAAAGTCAATGGGCCAACACGATAATTGTTGAAGCCGAGTTAACGCTGCGGCAGCTTCATCTTTCGTAGCATCGCTGCCATAGCTATTGGTCATCTCCGCATAGAGAATGTCGAAGTCACTATCGAAATTCTTTACCGTGACCTGACCTGCAAAAATTGCATCTTCAAAGTCGTGAACTGAGTATGCGCAATCATCAGACCAATCCATAATCTGTGCTTCGATACATTTGCGACCAGCAGGTGCACCTTGGCGAACCCAATTAAAGATTTCGACATCATCGTCATACACACCAAATTTTCGTGGATTTTCAGCACTTGCCCACGGATATTTAGTCGCTGCATCAAGGGATGCACGAGTCAGATTGAGCCCCATGCTCTTTCCGTTGCTATCGACAGTCTTTGCTTCAATGCGAGTGAGTAATCGAAACGATTGTGCATTTCCTTCAAAGCCACCACATGGTGCCGCAACTTCTGCAAGTGCTTCTTCTCCATTGTGACCAAATGGTGGATGGCCCATGTCATGCGATAAACATGCAGTTTCAAGGAGATCAGGATCTGCACCGAGTGATTCTCCGAGCTCACGGCCAATCTGTGCACATTCAAGTGAGTGCGATAAACGCGTGCGTTGGAAGTCGTTCTCCCATGGGACAGCAACTTGGGTCTTTGCAGCTAGTCGTCGCAGAGCTGCTGAATGAATTACTCGCGCACGATCGCGCATAAATTCTGTGCGGCCCGGACGTTTGGCAGGTTCGTAGAGAAAGCGCTCTTGATCGCCTTCTGTGTAACCCTTAACGGACGATGCCATGGATATACCTTACAAGTTGGTTATTGGTCAGATGATCTGAGATATGAATTCCGCGACGTCCTAGCGTGATGTAGGCAAGATATGCACCTGCTTCACGCACCAGATCGCGATAGTGAGAATTGACTAGTGAGTTTGGGCCAGATTTCGCAGGAGAACATGTTGCTG
>CAIPLJ010000051.1 GCA_903865885.1 uncultured Actinomycetes bacterium
CTTGGTATAGGCGCACTCCTTCTCTTCCTCCCAAAGTTCACAAAGAGCAAGAAGCTTCTCGCTATTGCCGCGCTGGCTGCAATCGTATTCGGCTCCCTATATTTCAATGACAGTACTGCTTTCCCTGGAATCGCAGCTCTGATTCCAGTTCTAGCCACTGCCGTTGCAATAGCAACTATTGGAGATTGGCCAAAAATTCTCGAGAAGATTTCTCATCTTCGAGTCGTGCAGTGGTTAGGTGAGATTTCCTATCCACTCTACTTGTGGCATTGGCCCCTCTTGGTGATTCCAGCCGTCTATCTAGGACGTGGACTTCATATCTATCAACGCGGGATCTGCATCGTCATCACCTTAATCCTTGCTGATGCAACCCATCGATGGATTGAGCAACCATTGCGCCACAAAGATTTATCCCGCAAACGCGTACTTAGATTGGCAGGCTTTGCAACTTCGATCTGTTTGCTACTTGGTATCTCTATTTACTCTTCTTACTCCAATGAAATTCGAATGCCAGATGGTTCTACGTACAGCCTTACTCAGGTACTCGCAAAACCACTTGTCTACGATGATGGTTGCCATGTCAATAATGGAGAAACCGAGTCCGGTGATTGCACCTATGGAGTCCGTGGAGCAAAGATCAAGATTGTTCTCTTCGGCGATTCTCATGCAGCTCAATGGTTCCCCGCGTTAGAAAAGCTTGCGACTCAGCATGGATTTGAATTAGTTTCACTCACAAAGTCAGCCTGTCCTGGCCCTTCTGTTATTAAGCGTGAAACTGGAAATTATAAGAATGCGGATTGCTCTGCGTGGAGAGCTAATTCTTACCGCAGGATTGCAGCTATTCACCCAGAAGCTGTGATCGTGAGCGGGATGGAACATTTCGAGATGCCATCGGGATATTCCAGTAGGTCCAACTGGTGGAGAGAAGGTGAAGCTAAGACGCTATCTCATCTCCAAGGTGGCTCCAGTAACCTGATTTATATCTCTGATACTCCTCATCCTCTGCGTGATATTCCAAGCTGTATCGCATCGGGATCAACAAGCAAGTGCAATGGAACCCAACCTTCCAATCCGTACTTCATCGCTGGCTTTAAGAACATTAATCCGACGCCATGGCTCTGCACCTCAGCATGCCCTGCAATTATCGATAATCACGTTGTATACAGAGACTCCTCGCACATCAGCGTCGCCATGAGCCGACTACTTTCACAGAAGTTATTTACCGCGTTGCAGGCGGCCGGAGTGGGCATCTAATTGGCCAACTGCGGAAAAGTGAATTTAATGGCAGGATGCGAACGTGGCTGAACTCATCTATTACTGCGGAACTATGGACAGTGGTAAATCCACTTTGGCACTGCAGACTGCCCACAACCATAAGAGTCGAGGTCGAACAGGTCTGATCTTTACCAATAAGGATCGTGCCGGATCTGGGGTAATCAGTTCCCGTTTAGGTCTGCAATCAGAGGCGATAGAGGTTGAAGAATCGCTCGATCTCCACAAGTTTGTCGTTGAACACCTCTCTATCGGTGAACGTATCGATTACATCATCTGCGATGAGGCTCAGTTCTATCAGCCAATTCAAATTGATCAGTTGGCTCAGATTGTCGATGGCTTGGGCATTGATGTCTACGCCTTCGGAATTCTGGCTGACTTTAAGACCAAACTCTTTCCAGGTTCTGCCCGATTGGTAGAGCTTGCAGATCGCGTGAATACCCTGCAAGTTGAAGCTCTCTGTTGGTGTGGATCGCGAGCAACTCATAATGCGCGAACCGTCAACGGAGTCATGGTCACAGAGGGCGAACAAGTCGTTGTTGGCGATGTCGGAAAGAGCGATGAAGTTGCCTACGAGGTTCTCTGCAGGCGACATCACATGCGCCGAGTCACTGCACGCGCATCTCGGGCAGGACATATGAGCTCCGACCCACTACCGTTCACCTAGAAAATCCACCAGAAATAGATAATCCTCCAGCAGAAAAGGTTCACCCATGAATACACGCGCCTATGCAGCCCTCGCCTCCAAGGAAAAGCTCGTTCCTTACGAATTTAATCGTCGCGCTCTAGGTGCACACGATGTGGCGCTCGACATTGCATATGCAGGAATCTGTCACTCAGATATTCATCAAGCGCGTGAAGAGTGGGGACCTGCAATCTTTCCTATGGTTCCAGGACACGAGATTGCTGGAACAGTCACAGCTGTTGGAAGCGCAGTGTCAAAATTTAAAGTCGGAGATCGCATCGGCGTGGGAGTCTTTGTTGATTCATGTCGAATCTGTGAAAACTGTAAAGCTGGGCTACAGCAATATTGCCTCGAAGGAATGACTGGAACATACAACCAACTAGAACGTGATGGAGTCACGGTTGCGATGGGTGGATATAGCAACTATTTCGTTATCAACGAAGATTATGCCGTCACTATTCCTGCAAACCTTCCACTAGAAGGTGTCGCTCCGCTTCTCTGCGCTGGTATTACTTTGTACTCCCCTATTAAGCACTGGGGTGTTGGACCAGGAAAGAAAGTTGCTGTTATGGGCCTTGGTGGATTAGGCCACATGGGAGTTAAGTTTGCAGCAGCACTGGGTGCAGATGTCACCGTTCTTTCCCACTCGCCTCAGAAGGAAGCAGATGCACGCGCAATGGGAGCACACTCCTTTATTGCAACTAATGACAAGGAAGTCTTTACAAAGCACGCGAAAACATTCGATGTCATTCTCAATACAGTCAGCGCAGAACTAGATATCGATCTCTATCTCAACCTGCTCAAGCTCGATGGAACTCTGGTTGTCATCGGCCTACCTGGAAAGCCGTACGCCCTCAATGCAGGCACACTTCTCAATGGTCGTCGTTCAATTGGCGGCTCAATGATTGGTGGAATACCTGAACTGCAGGAGATGCTCAATTTCTGCGGCGAGAAGAATATTGTCAGCGATGTTGAGGTCATTAAAGCCGACTACATCAATGAGGCGTACGAGCGCACCGTTGCAAGCGATGTGAAGTACAGATTCGTTATCGACGCATCCACTTTCTAAATCACCGAACTTTTAGTTCAGGGCGTGCACTGCTGTCGCAATAAGCGGAGCTATTACAAGTGCTGGCAAAAGGTTCGCTACTGCGATTCGCTTGATATCCAAGAGACGCAGCGCGATGCCTACAAGCATCAAGCCTCCACAGATTGTCATTGCATCAATTTGATATTGGCTCAATATTGAACCTGAAACAAGTCCAATCACAGTCCAGAATCCCTGATAAAGGGCAACGGGAATGATCGAGGCTGCGACTCCCCAGCCAAGTGTTGATGCAAATGCCATTGATGCGAAGAAGTCGAGGGAAGATTTCAAAATCAGTTGATCAATGCCTTGTGACATTCCATCGCTGACACTTCCAAGAATTGCCAGTGGGCCAATAACAAAGAGAAGTGAGGCTGAAACAAAACCTTCTACGAATGGACTTTCGCTCGATGCTTTGAATCTTTTGCGCAGATTTTCGCCAAAGGAGTCAAGGCGCGTTTCGAGAGAGAGGGCGGAACCGAAGAGGCCACCCAGAAGCGTGGATGCCAGAATAATGAGAAGAGATGCACCCTTTGGAAAGGAAGAGGTGAAGGATGTGCTCCAGAGGGGAATAATCGCCGACGTTGCCCCCAGCAAGGTGATTAGCCCAAGGATGTCGGTGATCAAACTGGTAGCCGATTTAGTAATACGCGTGCCAACTGCTATCCCAATTGTCGATCCAACGATGATTGCGACAACATTGATTACAGTACCTAGCCCGATAAACATTGAATAACTATAGACTCTGCCAATGAAGTTAACTGCCTTCCGGACATTCTTAACGCCTCACAAGACAGTTCCCATCACTCCATGGCGCGCAGAGACCAGATGGCAACTCTCCCCCAGTCGTGTACTGATTCTCTTCA
>CAIPLJ010000052.1 GCA_903865885.1 uncultured Actinomycetes bacterium
ACCTCTGCAAAACCTTCTGTGCCACGCTCAATCACCATGCGCGCTAATTGATCTGCATCAACCACAAGGGCGCCAAGTTCGGCGAAGTTTCGCGCAACGGTGGATTTACCTGAGCCAATACCGCCTGTAAGCCCGACCACCAACATGTACTTACCCTACCTTTTTCACATCTTGGTAGGTGAAGAACCTGCCGTCGGTAGAGATTTGTAAAAGAAAAATCCGGCTGGGTAACGCGAGGTTAAGGAGCAGCTCGCGGCCCAGCCGGATTTTTCTGTGTGAATTATTCTGCGACGACGGCAGCTTCTTCAGCAACCTTGGCTTCCGCCTTCTGCTTCTTATGAGCTACGAAGCGTTCTTGAGCAACAGCGTATTGACGCTCCCACTCTTCGCGCTGTGTGTCATAACCTGGCTTCCATTCCTGTGATTCAGGATCGAAGCCTTCTGGATAGATGAAGTTTCCTTCTGCATCGTAACGAGCAGCCATTCCGTACTGAGTTGGATCGAATGCTTCGATCTCAACTTCATGTCCTTCATTAGCTTGCTTCAATGAGAGTGAGATACGACGACGCTCTAGGTCGATATCGATAATCTTTACGAAGAGTTCATCTCCAACAGTGACAACCTGCTCTGGAATCTCAACGTGGCGTTCTGCCAACTCTGAGATGTGAACAAGGCCTTCAATGCCTTCGTGCACACGAATAAATGCTCCGAATGGAACAAGCTTTGTGACAACACCTGGCACAACTGTATTAATTGTGTGGGTGCGAGCAAATGCCTGCCATGGATCTTCTTGTGTCGCCTTGAGTGAGAGTGAGACACGCTCGCGCTCGAAATCAACTTCGAGGACCTCTACGGTTACTTCATCGCCCACTTCAACAACTTCACCTGGGTGATCGATGTGCTTCCATGAGAGCTCTGAAACGTGAACGAGACCGTCTACGCCACCAAGGTCAACGAATGCACCGAAGTTAACGATTGATGAGACAACGCCTGTGCGAACCTGACCCTTTTGGAGCTGGTTAAGGAATTCAGTGCGTGACTGTGACTGTGTCTGCTCAAGGAATGCGCGACGTGAAAGCACAACATTGTTGCGGTTCTTGTCGAGCTCGATGATGCGAGCCTCAACCTGCTTACCGATGTAAGGAGTGAGGTCGCGAACGCGACGCATTTCGACGAGGGAAGCAGGCAAGAAGCCGCGCAACCCGATGTCGACGATGAGTCCGCCCTTAACAACTTCAATAACTGTTCCGTCGACAACTTCGTCGCGCTCTTTCTTGCCTTCTATTTCTCCCCATGCACGCTCGTACTGTGCGCGCTTCTTGGAAAGGATCAGGCGTCCTTCTTTATCTTCCTTCTGCAGTACAAGTGCTTCAACTTTATCTCCAACTTTTACGATGTCATTTGGATCTGCATCGTGGCGGATAGAGAGTTCGCGTGATGGAATTACGCCTTCTGTCTTGTAACCAACATCAAGGAGTACTTCTTCGCGATCAATTTGAACGACTGTACCAATGACGAGGTCTCCGTCACTGAAATTTCTGATTGTTCCTTCAATAGCGGCTAGAAAATCTTCCGCTGATCCAATGTCATTTATTGCAATTTGTGTAGTCAAGGTGCTCCGTAGGGATAGAAAGTAGTAGGGATAGGACTATGTAGTTTTTACCGAAATTGGTATTTCGGAAGGCAAAGAGTACGGGTGAGGGTGAATTGCAGGCAAATCCCCGCATAAAAAATGAGCTTCGCAGTACGATTGCGATGCAATGAAGCGTTATGCCGAACTATTCCGAATTCCCAATGTATGGGTCCTCGTTCTTGCATGCTTTCCCGCTCGAGTCGCATATGGAATGGTCGGACTCGGAATCTTCTTTAAGGTTCAGCAAGCAACTGGCTCTATCTCATTCGCAGGAATTGCAATCGGACTAAACGCCGCTGCTGGTTCATTTACAGCAGGAATTCGCGGATCGATTATGGATAAGTATGGACAAACGTGGCCGCTGCGAATCATGGTTCCAGGGTATGCAGGTACGGCATTTGCACTCAATGCGATGCATTCAAAACCTTTGATGTTGATCTTCGCATTTGTAATGGGACTCAGCGCTCCCCC
>CAIPLJ010000053.1 GCA_903865885.1 uncultured Actinomycetes bacterium
CGATCTGCTGCAGCTGCGGTAGATACATATCTTTCGGGGGAGACCCAGTTGCCAGCACCTATCGAACCCACAACGCGCCCGTTGATGGTCTAACTTCTAAGTAACTACATAAGACAGATAAGGTAACGATATGCGCCGCGCTAAAATTGTTTGCACGATGGGTCCTGCAGTTGAAACTCCCGAGAAAGTTAGAGAGCTCATTGCGGCTGGAATGAATATGGCACGCCTGAATCTCTCGCATGGTTCCTATGAAGAGCATCAAGCTCGCTTAGATCAAGTTCGTGCAGCAGCGCTCGAGGCAGGAAAGCCTGTTGCAATCCTTGTCGACCTACAAGGTCCAAAGATTCGCCTTGGTCGCTTTGCCAATGGTCCACACGATCTCGCTCGTGGAGATATCTTCACAATTACAACCGATGAAATTTCTGGAACCAAGGAACGAGTAGGCACTACATATAAAGGTCTACCCGGAGATTGCAAGCCGGGCGATCGCATTCTGATCGATGATGGAAAAGTTACAGTCGAAGTGATCGAAGTAAAAGGCAACGACGTTATTACTAAATGTATTCAGCCAGGGGCTGTCAGCAATAACAAGGGAATTAACTTGCCAGGGGTCGCAGTGTCGGTCCCTGCAATGTCTGAAAAAGATGGAGAGGATCTTCGATGGGGTCTTCGTGCAGGCGCAGATTTCATCGCACTTTCATTTGTGCGAAGCGCCGCAGATGTCAATGATGTGCATGCCATCATGGATGAAGTCGGAATTCGGGTACCTGTAATTGCGAAGATTGAAAAACCACAGGCTGTAGAAAATCTCGTTGAAATCGTAGCTGCATTCGATGGAATCATGGTTGCACGCGGAGATCTTGGCGTTGAGCTTCCTATTGAAGATGTACCTATGGTCCAGAAGCGATGTGTGGAGCTTGCACGTGATGCTGCAAAGCCTGTGATTGTTGCAACACAGATGCTCGATTCCATGATTACCAACTCTTCACCAACGCGAGCTGAAGCAACAGATTGCGCAAATGCGGTGCTCGATGGCGCAGACGCCTTGATGCTGTCTGGTGAAACATCTGTGGGTGCATTTGCAATCCAAGCTGTAGAGACAATGGCCCGCATTATCGAGCGCACTGAAGAGCTTGGTCTTGATCGAATTCGCCCATTGACTAATAACCCACGCACTAAAGGTGGTGCCATTACCAAAGCTGCAGCTGAAGTAGGTCTTGTTGTTGGCGCGAAATTCCTCGTTACCTTTACTCAGTCAGGTGACTCTGCGCGCCGAATCTCGCGCTTGCGTTCACCTATTCCAATTCTTGCAATCACTCCAGAAATTGGCACCTATAACCGCCTTGCACTGTCATGGGGAGTTGAACCATTGGTAACTCCTATGGTTAAACACACTGATGAGATGGTTCTACAGGCAGACAAGATGTTGCTCGAAGGAAAGCGCGCAGAAATCGGCGAACTTGTCATGATTGTTGCTGGCTCTCCTCCAGGAATTCCTGGCTCAACCAATGCGATGCGCGTACACAAGGTAGGCGATGCTGTTAATGGCGTAGTCGCTGCTTATCGTTAATCCCCAAACGTAATCCACAGCCGCACTCGTTTCGTCTATCTACCTTCTTCTAATACGATAGGGCCTTACGCCTCGGTACTCCAACGGTAGAGAGGGCAGTCTCAAACACTGCATAGTGTCGGTTCGAATCCGACTCGAGGCACATGAGCAATGACGCAAAGCCAAGCATCCGCATCCTTGTTGCCGAGGATGAAGCGCTCATTCGCATGGACCTCGTCGAAATGTTGCAAGAAGCTGGATATGACGTGGTCGCACAAGCCACCAATGGTGAAGAAGCAATCGCACTTGCGATTGAGCATCAACCTGATTTAGCAATTCTTGATGTGAAGATGCCGGTACTTGATGGAATTTCTGCAGCAGAGAAAATAATTTCTATCGCACCTGTCTTGATGTTGACTGCTTTTAGCCAGCGCGAACTCGTAGATCGAGCACGCGATGCAGGTGTCATGGCATATGTTGTAAAGCCATTTACTATCGGCGACCTTGTTCCAGCAATTGAGATTGCATTTAGCCGCCATTTGCAGATGAAATCACTTGCTGAAGAAGTCGCCGATTTACACGAGCGCCTTGAGACTCGCAAAGTTATAGATCGAGCTAAGGGCATCTTGATGAAAGCACTCAATCTTTCTGAACCCGAGGCTTTTTCGTGGATTCAAAGGGCTGCGATGGACCGTCGTTTGACGATGAAAGAGGTTGCACATGCAGTCATTTCGCCAGAAGCGGCCCTGGATAAGTAACCGCGATTCCTGCCTTTTTTCTCATCATTTCGTAATCAGAAAGTAACCTCCCATGCGGGATTTGAGCTCCCTTTCACCTTGTCTCAAGTAGGGGTTGAGCATTACTCTTTACGCCTCCCTGTCCCGGGACACAAGCAATAAAAAACAGGAAGGCACTACATGAATAAGAAGATCGTAAGCGGTCTTGCTATTGCTGCAGCTGCAACTCTCGCCCTTGGCGTAGTTGCAACATCACCAGCACAAGCAGCTGCTAAGACATCAGTTTCACTTGCATTCGAAGGTCCACTTACAGGTGGAGATGCACAGCTTGGTCAGGATCAGATTCCTGGCGCAATCTGGGCAATCGCTCTTTACAATGCAAAGAACCCAAAGGTAAAGGTCAACCTTGTTAAGGCTGACTCACAGTGTGACGGAACTGTTGCTGCAAACGTAGCTCCAGGTGTTGCTGCTAATAAGGACATCATCGGAGTTATCGGAACATCATGTTCAGGTGAAGCACGCGCTTCATTCCCTGCATTTAAGGCAGCTGGACTCACAATGATTGCTCCATCAGCATCTGCTGTTTCACTTACAGATCCAAAGGCTCCAGACCGTGGCTTCCCAGTATTCCACCGCGTCGTAGCTCACGATGGATTCCAGGCACCAGCACTTGCACGTTACGCAGCTAAGGGTGTTACATCACCTAAGTTCTACGTAATCGATGACATGACAACATACGGCGGACCTCTTGCTAAGGGAACACTCCCAACAGCTAAGAAGCTCGGAACTGTTGTCGGTACAGACTCTGTTCCAAAGGGAACAGCTGACTACACATCAGTAGCATCAAAGGTGAAGGCGTCAGGAGCAACAGTTGTTATCTACGGTGGTTACACCACAGATGCAGCAAAGCTTTTCAAGGCACTTCGCGATGGTGGATACACAGGTATCTTGGCATCAGGCGATGGAACAAACACATCTGACTTCCCAGGACTTGCTGGTAAGGCTGCAGAAGGTGTTCGTCTCACAGCAGCTGACGTCCCATTCGATTCACTCCTCACAAAGGCGCAGCTTGCTGACTTCACAAAGGTCACAGGAATCAAGGTTCCTGGTCTTTACTCAACAACTGCTTACAACGCAACTAACATCTTCCTTGACTGCATCACAAAGGGTGCGTTGACTCGTTCAGCGATCCAGCTTTGTGTAACAAACGGTTCATGGACAGGTGCAGGCGGAGAAACCATCAAGTTCGACCGTTACGGCGACATCATTGGTGGAGCTCCAGTCGGTGGTTACCTTGTAAAGAACGGCGTCATCGTCTACGACTCAGTTGCATAATTAGCATCTGTTTCTAGAAGTAACGCAGTAAAAATGTAGTAAAGCGTGGCCACTTCCCGGCAAAACTAGGAAGTGGCCACGCTTCATAACACTCTTCACCTCAACAGATCGGTTGATATGAATTTCTCGGTAATTACGAGCCAGTTTTGGTCTCTTGCGCTACAAGGACTTTCGCTAGGTCTTATCTACGCCCTTGTATCTCTTGGTTACACCATGGTGTACGGAGTCTTGCGGCTTATTAACTTTGCAAACTCAGAAGTATTTATGGTCGGTACATTTGCCACTCTCTTTATCGAGACACATGTACTCGGTTATGCGATCAACGCACCTTCACTTCACGGTTTTAAATTGATTTACACATTGTTCTTTGCCTTTGTGGCTTCCATGGTGGCATGCGCACTACTTGCGATACTCGTTGAACTAGTTGCCTATCGCCGCCTTCGAGCGCGTGGTGCAAATAGGCTTGCATCACTTATTTCAGCAATTGGAGTCTCCATCTTTCTCTTGGAGTCGATGCGTATCATTACAATTTCACGCCCAATGACAACTCCGCGACTTCTTGATAAGTGGAGCTTCGGCACATTCCACGGCGCCAATTTCCGTATCGACACGATGATGGCGATTATCTTCCCAATCTTGATATTTATTGTTCTCGATCAATTCGTTGGTCGTTCACGACTTGGAAAATCAATCCGTGCAGTATCGATGTCTGAAGAGAATTCGAAGTTGATGGGTATCAATATCAACCGAGTCATTACCCTGACTTTCTGTATCGGTGGTCTTACAACTGGCGCAGCAGCATTTCTCTACACAACTGTCTATGAAAATACAGTCTTTAACGTCGGATTCAGCATGGGTATCGCAGCATTTACAGCAGCAGTCCTCGGCGGAATCGGAAACTTACGTGGCGCATTCTTTGGTGGTCTAGCCCTTGGCCTCCTCGAAGAATTTGCATCAGCAATCCTTGGTTCACAATGGAAAGCCGTAACTGTCTTCACAGTGCTCGTTGTTGTACTTCTATTCAGACCGAACGGCCTCTTTGGTGAAGCCGTCCAGCAGACGAGGACATGATGGCTAACTTAACTCGATTCAATCTTCGCGATAAAGGCGCAGAAATTTGGGCTGGCTGGTCACGTCCAGTTCGTACGATTTTTGTTGTGGTCTGTGTTGCAGTAGTAGGGCTCTTGCCATTTGCTGCATCATGGGGACCAACAAGTTTCCTTAATACTCCGATTACCTCCTTCCAGAATGTTTTGGTCTATCCAGTTGGCATGTTCATCATGATGGCCCTGGGCCTAAACATCGTGGTCGGTAAGTCAGGTCTCCTTGACCTCGGCTACGTCGCATTCTTTGCTATCGGTGCTTACTCACAAGGAATTCTTTCCACTCTCTATGGTTGGAACACTTGGGAAGTAATGCCAGTAGGTATCGGCTTTGCAATGGCAGCCGGAGTTTTGCTCGGCCTTCCAGCACTTCGACTTCGCGGTGATTACCTAGCAATCATCACACTTGGCTTTGGTGAAATCGTTCGTATTGTTGCCATTAACCTGCACATAACTGGCGGACCTAATGGAATTCCTGGAATTCCAAATCCTCCAAAAATCTTTGGATTTAACTTCGATCTTATGCATCCTCAAGATTTCTTCTGGCTTGTCATCACAATGATTCTCCTTGTGGTCTGGATGGTTCGTCGCTTTACAGTGCGACGCCCAGGCCGCGCATGGGAAGCCATTCGTCAGGATGAAGATGTTGCAGCGCTTATGGGCGTCAATACTCTCGTCTACAAGCTCTGGTCATTCGTAATCGGTGCTGCAGTCGGTGGAGCAGCAGGAGTTCTCTATGCATCTAAGGTCATGGTGATCTCACCAGATATGTTTAAGTTTGATGTCTCAATCTTAATTCTTGCCTGTGTTGTATTTGGTGGAATTGGAAATATCTGGGGCGTCATCCTCGGTGCATCAATCCTTGCCTACCTGCCAGAACGTATTCGATTTATCTCCAATGCGCGTCAATTGGTATTTGGCCTTGTTCTTATCTTGATGATGAATATGCGCCCAGATGGCCTCTTGCCTCGCAAGAAACGCGAAAAAATTACAGAGAAGGGTGCAAAGTAATGTCTGAAAAACTTCTCGAACTCAAGAACGTCACCATTAAGTTCGGCGGCGTCACCGCTCTCAACGAAGTGAACTTCCATGTTAACAAGGGCGAGATCTGTGCACTGATCGGCCCTAACGGCGCCGGAAAGACAACAGTCTTTAACGTCGTCACTGGCGTATACCCAATCACTTCTGGTGAGATCACATTTAAAGGACAGAACCTTGCAGGACTCAAGCGCCACCAAGTAACTAAAGCAGGCCTGGCTCGTACATTCCAGAACGTTCGACTCTTCGGAGATATGACCGCTCTTGAGAATGTCATTACAGCAACCGACGTACACAAGAAGACTGGTCTTCTTCGCGCGCTGATTGGTACGCCCCTGAATCGCCGCGAAGAGAAAGAGAGCAAGGAACGCGCTCACGAACTCTTAGAGTTAATGGGAATTAATCATCGCTCAGATCAACTGGCCAAGAATCTTCCCTACGGAGATCAGCGCCGCCTTGAAATTGCTCGTGCGCTGGGAACAGAACCTGAAATTCTCCTTCTCGATGAACCAGCTGCAGGATTTAACCCTGCCGAAAAGGTCGAACTCGCAAATCTCATTAAGAAGATTCGCGATAAAGGGTACACAGTTCTGCTCATCGAACACGATATGTCACTCATTATGGGTATTTCAGATCGCGTAGCAGTTCTCGACTTCGGTCAGAAGATTGCAGATGATCTTCCATCAGTAGTACAAAATGACCCTCGAGTTATCGAGGCTTACCTAGGAGTGCCAGCAGATGCGTCTTGAAATTAAAGATCTTCGCGTTCACTACGGCAAAATCGAAGCGATTAAAGGCGTTTCAGTTGTCGTAAACCAAGGTGAGATCGTCACACTCATTGGTGCAAATGGTGCCGGTAAGACAACAATTCTTAAGACCATCTCGGGTCTTCGCCCGGTCTCAAGCGGCGACATTACATTCGATGGTTCAAGCATCAATAAGATTCCTGCACACGAACGTGTAGATCTCGGTATCTCTCAAGTTCCTGAAGGTCGCGGAATCTTCCC
>CAIPLJ010000054.1 GCA_903865885.1 uncultured Actinomycetes bacterium
ATCGATGCTATCGATGCAAATATGCCATAGGTTGTTGTTATTACTGAAGGAATTCCAGTACATGACTCCGAATACTTCTATGCATATTCATTACAAAAGGGAACAACGCAGATCATAGGCCCAAACTGCCCAGGTCTGATTAGCCCGGATCAATCAAATGTCGGCATCATTCCTGCAGATATCACTAAGCGTGGGCCTATTGGTCTAGTTTCTAAGTCTGGAACTCTTACCTATCAGATGATTTACGAAATTCGCGATATCGGTTTCTCAACAGCAGTTGGAATCGGCGGAGACCCGGTTATTGGCACCACTCATATCGACTGCCTTCGTGCATTCCAAGATGACCCTGACACCACAGCAATTGTGATGATCGGTGAAATTGGTGGAGATGCTGAAGAACGTGCAGCAGCATTTATCTCAGAGTATGTAACCAAGCCCGTCGTTGGTTACGTTGCAGGCTTTACAGCACCTGAAGGAAAGACAATGGGCCACGCAGGAGCGATCGTCTCTGGTTCTTCCGGTACAGCACAGGCTAAGAAAGATGCGCTAGAAGCTGCTGGAGTAAAGGTTGGTCAAACACCGAGTGAAACAGCGCAATTAATGCGCGACATCTTAGGTCGCTAGTTCACAGATGCAACGCGTCCTTTCGGTCTCGTTGACTCATGTATTTCGCGCAGCCGCTTTTCTCCTACTTCCATTCTCATTTATTGCACTGATTGCGTGGGCAACTGCCGGAAGTGCCAGTGGCAGCACAACGGATCCGATTCGTGGCGCAGTATGGATCTGGCTCGGTGCACACCACATTCCATTTCAATTAGCGCTTCCACCAACTGGACTTGCTGGGTATCTCACCTATCTTCCACTTGGTGGTGTTCTCCTTCCATTCTTAGCAATTCGATCTGCATTTGCCCGTGCCATAGATCGCTTATCTGGATATTTTCATGACATCAATGGCGTGCGCATCATCTTCTCTGTCTTATATGCACTGCTTGTTACCGTACTTGCCTTCATTAGTCGTTCCACCGCGGTAACGCCTCAGTGGTATTTGGCGCCATTGATTGCATTTGTGATCTCATTTCTTGCGACGATGACCGCGGGAACAAAAGTTTTGCCATCAAAGGCAGTTCGTGTTGCCGCACGTATCACTGCACTGATTCTGGGATCGGGATTCATCCTTGTCTCTCTATTAATTTTCATAAACCTCAGTCAGGTGAGAGATATTTCCATCTCTCTTCAACCTGGAATATTCGGTGGTGCACTTCTTCTCTTTCTCAATGTCCTCTACCTTCCTAATGCAACAGTGGCCGTGGCTGCATATTTCTCGGGTACGGGCCTTGCCGTTGGTGCAGGAACTCTTATCTCTCCGATGTGGTATCACCTAGGACAGATTCCAGCACTTCCATTACTGGGAATACTTCCCACAACACGACAGCCTCTTGCACTCCTTGGCATTCTTTTCTTTATCGGACTTGGCGTATTACTTGCTCAATGGAGCTCGCAATACGGTCTGCAAACATTTATTCAGAGCTACATCTTTACCGTTCTTAGCTGTGTGATTCTGGCTTACTGTGCAAGTGGTTCACTGATTACTGCCGAGATGGGTGCGATGGGAGTCTCCATCTGGAAATTCGTACTCTCAATTGCTATTGAAATCGGCATTGGCGCTGTGGCGACTCTGGCAATAAAGAACAGAAGCACGCGATGAAAAGAATTGTAATCTTGGCATCAGGCAGTGGAACTCTTGCTCAAGCAATCATCGATGCAGGGCTTGATATAGATATCGTCGCAGTTATTTCAGATCAGGCAGATGCCGCTGTATTAGAGCGTGCCCTTAATGCACATATTGAAACTTTTACAATCCCAATGTTGCCAGATCGCGCTGAATGGGATCGCGAACTAGAAACTCTGCTTGCTGCTCTCAAACCAGATCTTGTTGTCAGTGCAGGTTTTATGCGAATTCTTTCCGAGAAGACAGTCAATCGATTTAGGATTATCAATAGCCATCCTGCCCTCTTGCCACTCTTTCCTGGTGCACACGCAGTCCGCGATGCACTTTTAGCAGGGGCCACAGAGACTGGAACAACTATTCACTGGGTCGATGCCGGCGTTGATACAGGCGAAGTCATTGCTCAGGAACGTGTGGAGATTCATCCAGGTGAAACTGAAGAGTCACTCCATGAACGCATTAAGATTGTCGAACGAGGTCTCATAGTTGCGACCATTGCTTCACTGATCTCGACTATGGAGAAGACAAATGGCTAATCGCAAACCAATTCGACGTGCACTTGTTAGCGTTTACGACAAAGAACGACTACTCGAACTCGGACAATGCCTTGCCGATGCTGGTGTTGAAATTCTTTCCACTGGCTCTACTGCAAAGACACTTCACGAAGCTGGAATCACAGTAACTGAAGTCAGCGACTACACAGGATTCCCAGAAATTATGGGTGGTCGCGTCAAAACCCTGCACCCCAAGATTCACTCAGGAATTTTGGCTGATCAAAATAATCCAGAACACCTCAAAGCGATTGAAGATCTTGACATCGCACCATTTGATCTCGTTGTCATCAGCTTGTATCCATTCTTAAAAACAATCATGTCCGGTGCATCTTTTGAAGATTCCATCGAACAAATCGATATTGGTGGCCCTTCAATGTTGCGAGGTGCTGCAAAGAATCATGGCTCCGTCGCTGTCGTATGCAATGAATCGCAATACGACCATGTCATCGAATCGATCAAGGCTGGTGGCTTTACTGATGATGAGCGCAAGCAATTAGCTCTTGAAGTATTTCGCACTACCGCGGAATACGATCTCACAATCGCAAGTTGGTTAGGCTCAACAATCAGCTTCGATATGCAAGATCTTGATTGGTTAGGTTTAATCTGGAAGCGCGAGAATTCACTTCGCTATGGCGAGAATCCGCACCAGAAGGCTGCAATCTACCGAGGCGGTCCTCCGGGAATAGTTGGCGCAGTTCAATCACACGGTAAAGAGATGTCATTTAACAATTACACCGATGCAGATGCAGCATGGCGTGCAGCCCTAGATCATCTCGAACCGTGCGTTGCAATTATTAAACATGCAAACCCATGTGGCGTGGCAATTGGTATCAATATTGCCGAGGCATATGCGAAAGCGCATGCTTGTGATCCGGTATCTGCTTTCGGTGGTGTCGTTGCGGCCAATCGCAAAGTTTCTGTCGCTATGGCAGAAGCTCTGTCACAGGTATTTACTGAAGTGATTATCGCCCCAGAATACGAACCGGCAGCTCTAGAAATTTTGATGAAGAAGCCATCGATACGAATACTCACTTGTTCGCAGATGCGTATCTCACCGCTTGAAATTCGCCCAGTATCTGGTGGGGTGCTCGTGCAAGAGACAGACTTAATCAATGCAGAAGGTGATAATCCAAAGAATTGGAAGCAGGTAACTGGCGAGCCAGTGTCGAAGCAAGTATTACTAGATCTTGCTTTTGCATGGCGATCAGTTCGTGCAGTCAAGAGCAATGCAATTTTGCTGGCAAAAGATGGTGCAGCAGTAGGTATCGGAATGGGCCAGGTCAATCGCGTTGACTCTGCGCGACTTGCAGTAGACCGCGCAGGTGATCGAGTCTCTGGAAGTGTTGCTGCATCAGATGCATTCTTCCCATTTGCCGATGGTCTTGAAATCCTCACTTCTGCGGGGGTAACAGCAATAGTTCAG
>CAIPLJ010000055.1 GCA_903865885.1 uncultured Actinomycetes bacterium
ATGGAAAAGCCCGCGTAATTGTCCGTCGTGAAAATGAGGCAGACCTGCTCTCACTTGATGTGAAAGAATAGGTTTATGAGCCCCGCAGATAAACCAGTTCGCGTTGGCATGCTCGGCTGTGGCGTTGTCGGAAGCCAGGTAGCCCGATTGCTCCTCGAAGATACAGCCGAACTCTCAACTCGCGCTGGCGTAAAGATTGAACTGACTCGCATTGCAGTTCGCACTATTAAGGATTACCCAGGTCTTAACCCCGCGCTATTTACAACCGATCCATTTTCAATCGTAAATGATCCAGATATCGATTTAATTGTTGAAGTAATGGGGGGGATCGAACCTGCACGCGAACTCGCCATGACAGCGATTAATAACCGTAAATCAATTGTGACTGCAAACAAGGCACTCCTTGCAAGCCATGGCGCAGATTTATTTACCGCAGCGTATGCAAAGGGTGAAGATATTTACTACGAAGCATCAGTTGCGGGTGCAATTCCAATTATCCGACCACTGCGCGATTCTTTGGCCGGTGACTTCGTTACACGCCTCATGGGAATCGTAAACGGCACAACAAATTACATTCTTACAAAGATGCATGAAGATAATCGTGAATTCGCAGATGTCCTCAAAGAGGCACAAGCGCTTGGTTATGCCGAAGCAGACCCAACAGCAGATATTGAAGGATTTGATGCGGCAGCGAAGGCTGCAATCCTTTCAGGACTTGCATTCCACACACGCGTTACTGTCGATGACGTATATCGCGAAGGAATTTCTAAGATCACTCTTGAAGATGTAGCAATTGCTAAGTCGATGGACCATGTTATTAAGTTACTTGCCATCGCAGAGCTCACACCAGCCGATGAAATCTCGGTCCGCGTGCACCCAGTGATGATTGATAAGAGCCATCCACTTGCTTCTGTTCGCGATGCATTCAATGCTGTATTTATCGAAGCAGAATCTGCGGGGCCTTTGATGTTCTATGGTCGCGGCGCAGGTGGGCAGCCAACCGCATCTGCAATCCTTGGCGACATTGTTGCTGTCTCCAGGCACATTGCGCTGAACTCGATTGGGCAGCGCGAAACAGATTATGCAGATCGCGATATTGCACCAATTGAAACAACAAAGACTAAGTTTCTTATTCGCCTTGAAGTCGAGGATAAATCAGGTGTTTTGGCTGCAATCGCGAAGGTATTTGCTGATCAAGGCGTATCTATTCAGACTGTCGATCAAAATGGTCGCCATCAAGATGCCGAGCTAATCATCGTTACTCACCGCGCAACAGAAGGTGAGCTCAAAGCAACTGTTGAAGCCCTGAAGAAGATGCCGATGGTGACAAAAATTTCTAGCGTTATCCGTGTAGAAGGTGCGATTTCGTAATGGGTATCTTCTCTAAAAAAACTGGCGCACATCAATGGCGTGGAGTAATCGAGGAATATCGCCATCGCTTACCAGTTTCTGCAAAGACTCCTGTCGTAACGTTGCGTGAAGGTGGAACACCACTTGTGTATGCCTGCGTTCTTTCGGAGATGCTTGGAAATAACGTCTGGGTAAAGTTTGAAGGAATTAACCCAACGGGTTCATTTAAAGATCGCGGCATGACCATGGCAATCTCGAAAGCTGCCGAAGATGGTGCAAAGGCTGTTATCTGCGCTTCAACTGGAAATACATCTGCATCAGCTGCTGCTTATGCAGTCAAGGCCGGAATGGTTCCTGCAGTTCTCATTCCTGAAGGCAAGATTGCCATGGGTAAATTAGCTCAAGCAGTTGTGCACGGTGCAAAGTTGTTGCAGGTCGATGGAAACTTTGATGATTGCTTAGTTCTTGCACGAGATTTATCTGAGCACTATCCAGTTTCACTCGTTAACTCCGTTAATCCCTTTCGCATCGAAGGACAGAAGACTGCAGCGTTTGAAGTTGTAGACATGCTTGGCGATGCACCAGATATTCACACATTACCTGTCGGAAATGCAGGAAATATCACTGCATACTGGAAGGGCTATAACGAATATCGTAACGATAAGATTTCAAAGAAGTTACCTCAGATGTGGGGATTCCAAGCAGCAGGGGCGGCGCCTCTAGTAACTGGCAAGCCAGTTGCTAAGCCAGAGACAATTGCAACGGCGATCCGTATTGGAAATCCTGCATCTTGGGAGCAGGCGATTGCAGCGCGCGATGAATCAGGCGGACTTATTGATTCAGTCACCGATGAGGAGATTCTTGCGGCCTATCACTTACTTGCATCCAAGGAAGGAATCTTCTGCGAACCATCATCTGCTGCTGGCCTTGCTGGGCTTATTAAATATAAGAACGCTGGAAAGCTTCCAAAAGATAAGACAATCGTTATTACCTGCACTGGAAATGGCTTGAAAGATATTCCGTGGGCGCTCGAAGGTGCCTCAGATCCTGTGGTTATTCCTGTCAATGCAGATGCTGCGGCTAAAGCTCTTGGTTTAGTGAAGAAGTAGAGAAAGAATTGCGCCATGGCTAAGCCAACTTTTAAAGCGAATCCGATTCAGGTGCAGGTTCCTGCGACATCTGCAAACCTCGGACCTGGCTTTGATTCATTCGGTTTAGCTTTCGGCATGTATGACCGCTACGTTGCACAAATTCTTGATGAAGGTGGTCTGGATATTGATGTAACGGGTGAAGGTGCCGATGAAGTTCCACGCACCGATAAGAATTTACTTGTTAAGGCGATGTATAAAGGTTTTGATTATCTCGGTGGAAGACCCAAGGGGCTTGCTGTTCGCGCGCTCAATGTGATCCCTCATGGACGCGGACTTGGTTCATCAGCATCTGCAATTATCGGTGGACTTGTACTTGCGCGTTCATTGGTGCTCACTGGCACAGACAAGATGAGCGATGAAGAACTTCTTAATTGTGCCAATGAGATGGAAGGCCACCCTGACAATGTTGCTGCTGCTCTCTTTGGCGGAGCCACAATCGCGTGGCAAGATATCGAAAAAGGCAGAGCTGTCGCCCATGCAATTCACCTACCGGTTGACCCACGAATCAAAGTGATGGCGTTTATTCCATCAAGTCCACTTGCGACATCGAAGGCGCGAAAGATGTTGCCCGAATCAATTCCATTTGCCGATGCACAACGAAACACAACTAATGCTGCCTTGATGACTCAGGCAATCACAATCCGACCAGATTTACTCTTTGCTGCAACTGAAGATTTCTTGCATCAGTCATATCGCCAAGAGGCGATGCCCGCGTCCTTTGCGCTGATGACAAAACTGCGTGCTGCAGGTTTGGCGGCATTTGTATCAGGTGCTGGTCCAACTGTTCTTGCACTTCATACTGAGGGTGATGAAGAAACCACACAGCTTTCACGGGCAGGCGGAGCTAAATTTGAGGGTAAATCTCTCGAAATTGCTAGCCGCGGAGCCAGCCTGCTATAGTTTTGTCATCAGTTCGAACCCCTTAAGTTATGGGTCAACAAAGAAGAATTGATAAATCCAAGTAGTAAAAATCAAGAAGATAAATCCCAGACTAATTAATCCAGGGCGCAACTCATATGGTTAGCCCCAAAGTGAAAAGAAATACATGACAACAACAGAACCAGTTCGCTCTAGCAGTCCTGAGCTCTCAAGCATGACCCTTCCTAAGTTAAAGGAAGTTGCGTCGCAGCTCGGCATTGATGGTGCAGCAAAGCTTAAGAAGGATGATCTCGTTACAGCAATCGCAGATCTCCAGGCAGCGAATCGCGAAGCAGCTAAGGCAGAACGCGAAGCACGCCGCGAGGCTCGCAATGCCAAGAAGAGCAACCGTGACAATAAAAATTCAGATAACGCATCCGATGATGGAGATGATGAAGATGATTCATCAGATAACGGTCCATCAACAGATCGCAATTCGGGCGACCGCGATGATCGTGGTGGCCGCAATCGTGGACGCGATCGCAATCGTGGACGCGACCGCGGAAACCGTGATCGTGGAAACCGCGAAGAGCGCGAACCAGTAATCGGCGAAGATGATGTCTTGGTACCAGTAGGTGGCCTCGTAGACATCATGGATAACTACTCATTTATTCGCACAGGTGGATACCTTCCAGGCCCTAACGATGTCTATGTCTCACAAGGACAGGTACGTAAGTACGGTCTTCGTAAGGGAGACGTAGTAACAGGTCAGGTTCGACAGGCGCGCGAGGGCGAAACTCGTCAGAAGTACAACCCACTTATTACTCTCGAAACAATCAACGGAATGCCATTTGAAGAAGCACGTGGACGCGTTGAATTTGGAAAGCTTGTTCCGCTCTATCCTCAAGAGCGTCTCCGCCTTGAAACAGAGCCAAATATTCTTACAACTCGCGTCATCGATCTGATTGCACCAATCGGTAAGGGTCAGCGCGGACTTATCGTTTCGCCTCCTAAGGCTGGTAAGACAATGGTCTTGCAATCAATTGCAAACGCAATCACAACAAATAACCCTGAGTGTCACTTGATGGTTGTTCTCGTTGATGAGCGTCCAGAAGAAGTTACAGATATGCAGCGCAGCGTTAAAGGCGAAGTTATTGCTTCAACTTTTGACCGCCCTGCAGAAGACCACACAACAATTGCAGAGCTTGCTATTGAGCGCGCAAAGCGACTTGTTGAAATGGGACACGATGTAGTTGTTCTTCTCGACTCAATCACACGTCTTGGTCGCGCATACAACATTGCAGCACCTGCTTCAGGCCGCATCCTCTCTGGTGGCGTTGATTCAGCAGCGTTATATCCACCAAAGAAGTTCTTCGGTGCAGCTCGTAATATCGAAGATGGCGGATCGCTGACCATCCTTGCAACAGCTCTTGTTGATACCGGATCTCGTATGGATGAAGTTATCTTCGAAGAGTTCAAGGGCACCGGAAATATGGAGCTTATTCTGGATCGCCGTATGGCTGATAAGCGCATCTTCCCTGCAGTCAACGTTGTTGCATCAGGTACACGTAAGGAAGAAATCCTTATGGGAGCTGAAGAACTCAACATTGTCTGGAAGCTTCGTCGCGTGCTTCATGCGCTCGAACCACAAGCTGCTCTTGAGTTATTGCTCGAGAAGATGAAGGGCACCAAGTCCAACGTTGAATTCTTGATGCAGATTCAAAAGACCACATCAGGACCTGACGACAGCAAGTAATTCACGCTAACGTTTAATTCACAGACTCTTCACAAGGGCCCCGTTCAGAGATGAGCGGGGCTTTCTGTTTTCCATTGGGCAGCACTGCCAGTACACAGCAATTACACAACCTCAATCCGCATACTTTCTCCATAGGCACTAAACAAGGGAGAGAAAGATGAACTTCATTTCACCAAAGAACGTTGCACTCTTGGTAGCAGCAGGACTTCTTGCAGGCACAGGATCAGCTGTCGCAGCAGGCACTGCAACACCAGCGCCAACTGCAACAGCTAAGGCACACACACCAAATCCAGATGTCGCTGCATACAAGACGGCGATCACTGCGTATCGCGCAGGCCACAAAGCTGCAGATGATGCAATGAAGGCTGCGGCAACAACTGCACAATCAACACGCGATTCAGCAATTACAGTTGCAACAACACCAGAAGCAAAGAAAGCTGCACGCGATGCCTTTAAAGCTGCAATGACATCCGCACGAGCAACTCACGCTGCTGCAATTACAGCCCTTGGCGCAAAGCCAACTCCGCCAGTCAAGGCAGCTAATTAAGCAGATCTCTTTAGACGGGTAGTAGGAGGCCGCAGAATCCCGCGTGGATTTTGCGGCTGACTGCTTTTAGGAGAGAATTACCGCCTATTGCCACACCTTATGGCGATGACCTGGTTCACCAGCGCGCTGGACCCAGACTCAAGAGAAGGAAATGAAAATGAAGAAAGATATCCACCCAGAATATAAAGAGACCCAAGTAACGTGTGGTTGCGGTGAAAAGTTCCTTACCCGCTCAACAGTTGCAAGCGGTTCAATCTATGTTGAAGTCTGTTCAGTCTGCCACCCGTTCTACACAGGTAAGCAGCGCATCCTCGATACAGGTGGACGCGTCGCTAAGTTCGAAGAGCGCTTCGGAAAAAAAGAAGCTAAGTAGCTTTCTAACGAGACCGCATCGCAGCCGAAAGGTTGCGGCGCGGTCTTTTTATTTCTCCACAATTTATTTGAGTGCAGGATTAGTTACATCAAAAGAGAAGGGATGAAGTCATATGGCTAACGATCGTTTTGCATCCGCCCATGAAATGGTGCGTGAATATCAAGAGCTCGAACTCAAGATGGCTGACCCTTCCATCCACGAAGATCAGGGCAATGCGCGCAAGCTTGGTCGACGCTACGCCCAACTCGGTCCTGTTGTTGCGGGATTTAATGCATGGAAGAGCGCTGCAGATGATTTAGAAGCAGCGAAAGAGATGGCTGCAGAGGATGCATCTTTCGCATCAGAAATTCCTGCGATGGAAATTGCAGTAGAGGCGGCTGCCGATAAGTTGGAAGAGCTTTTGCTACCGCGCGATCCCAACGATGATCGCGACGTCATTATTGAAGTAAAAGCAGGTGCAGGTGGAGATGAATCCGCACTCTTTGCCGGCGACTTAGTACGCATGTATCAGCGCTATGCAGAAAAGCGTGGTTGGAAGATCGAAATCATCGATATGACTGAATCCGAACTTGGTGGATATAAAGATATTTCAATGGCTGTGAAATCAAAGGGAACACCAGAGCCTGGAACAACTCCTTATGCACGACTTAAATTTGAAGGTGGAGTGCATCGTGTTCAGCGCGTTCCCGAAACTGAAAGCCAAGGGCGCATCCATACATCAGCCGCAGGCGTACTTGTCTTACCTGAAGCGGAAGAAGTCGATGTTGAATTGAATATGAATGATGTACGCGTTGATGTCTATCGCTCATCAGGTCCTGGTGGACAGTCAGTCAATACCACCGACTCTGCTGTTCGTCTGACCCACGTACCAACAGGAATCGTTGTTTCATGTCAGAACGAGAAGTCACAACTTCAAAATAAGGAATCTGCGTTGCGCATTTTGCGTGCACGTTTACTAGCTGATGCTCAAGAGAAGGCAGAGGCTGTCGCAATGGCTGAACGTAAGAGCCAAGTGCGCACAGTCGATCGTTCCGAGCGTATTCGTACATATAACTACCCTGAAAATCGCTTGAGTGATCACCGAGTCAATTACAAGGCCAATAACTTAGATGCAGTGCTCAATGGCGAGCTCGATGAAGTTGTTCAAGCGCTTCTTGATGCAGACCGTGCCGCAAAGCTTTCATCAACAAACTAAGGCGCGCATATGGAACTCACCTTTAAAGAATTCTTACGAGGCGGGAAAGAGCAGTTATCTAAGGCAGGTTTTGCTGAAGTTGAAGCGGAGCATTTGCTTGCTCACATCCTCGGTCTTTCACGGATGGATCTACACAATCCACTGACAGTTGAAAATGCACTGGCAGCAATCGGCGATATGACAATCGTTGAAGAGACGTTCTGGAAATTACTCGATCGCAGATGCGCTCACGAACCGCTTCAGTACCTGACCGGTGTTGCATACTTTCGCCATCTTGAATTGAAAGTTGGGCCAGGAGTTCTGGTGCCAAGACCTGAAAGCGAACTCCTTGTTGAAGCAGTACTTACACACATCGAAAAAATTTCCGGCGAAGTAAGCGTTGTTGATCTTGGTTCGGGCTCTGGCGCACTTGCACTTGCGATAGCAACGGAAGTACCCCGCACGCATGTGATTGCAGTAGAGAAGAGCCCCGAAGCTATTTATTGGCTGAGGGAGAATGTCTCATTTATAGACGAGAAAGTTCGCATCCTTGAAAGTGATGTTTCAACTGCACTTGAAGGCGTTAAATGCGATGTGGTTATTGCAAACCCTCCCTACGTTCCGGACTCGCAAGAACTTCCCAAAGATGTCGCAGAGCATGAGCCTGCGATCGCCTTATTTGGTGGAGCCGATGGGATGAAAGCCCCACGCCTCTTTATATCTACCGCTGGTCGCTTATTAAAAGAAGGCGGCTTCCTTGCTATTGAGCATCATGAAGAACAAGCCGCTGCAATTGCAGATGTACTTAACGATGATTTCACAGATATTCTTCTGCATCAGGATTTAACAGGCCGTCCACGATTTACCACTGCAGTGAGGAGATAGCTATGCCACGTATCGACCTCAAGCAAGGCGAACAGAAAAAACATGTAACTCGCGCACTCAAAGAGATTCGCGACGGAAATGTCATCGTGGCACCACTCGAACACGGATACGTCTATCTAGCCGATGCGTTCTCTCCATTTGCAGTTCGCGCGATGCACCTACTTCGCGGAGATGAAATTGGAGTTGTCGCTCAAGTCCTCGCACATAGTTTGGATACAGTAAAAGGAATTTCTCGAGCAATCCCAAGTGATGCCCAAGATTTGTGCAATGAATATTGGCCGGGTCTTCTGTCGGTAACACTGAAACCTAGCTCTCTCCTGAATTGGGATCTGGGTGATGAAAAGGACCTTGATTGGTTCAATGTGCGAGTTCCCAAATCTAAATTTGTTCGAGCGCTTTTGAAAGAGTCTGGACCACTGGCAGTTGCAAGCGCATCACCAGCCGGCGCCGAACCAATGCTTACGATTGATCGCACGCAGGTGAAGGATTGGAAGGTTGCGGTGGTCTTTGATAACGGCGCGCTGAAAGATGGGCCGCGCTCAACAATTATTGAGGCCGATGCTCTGGGCGTGCGCGTAATCCGCGAAGGCGCTATTTCAGTGCGTGAGATGGAAAAGGTCGCACCCGACATTTCAATGGCCTAACTATTAGGCTGACGCCATGTCCGAAACTTTCTATGGCCCAGATTTCAACCTTCTCTCCAAGCAAGATCCAGATATTGCCGCAGTCTTGCTTTCAGAACTTAAGCGCCAGCAAACAAACCTGCAGCTGATTGCATCTGAGAACTTCACATCTCGGGCAGTACTTGCAGCGTTGGGTTCAACGCTTTCGAATAAATATGCTGAAGGTTATCCGGGTAAGCGTTACTACGGCGGATGCGAAGAGGTCGATAAGGCCGAGACAATTGCAATTGATCGTGCAAAATCATTATTTGGCGCAGAGCATGCAAATGTTCAGCCGCACTCAGGTGCCAGTGCAAATGTTGCTGTCTACCAAGCATTTACTAAGCCAGGAGATACCGTCCTTGCAATGTCGCTGCCACACGGTGGCCACCTGACACACGGTTCCAAGGTCAACTTTTCAGGTAAGTGGTTCAACATTGTTTCCTACGGTGTTCGCCAAGAAGAGGAGCTTATTGATTATGACGAACTGCGCGATCTTGCGATTGCTAACAAGCCAAAGATGATCTGCTCGGGTGCAACTGCCTACCCATCACTGATTGACTTTGAAAAAGTTCGCGCTATCTGCGACGAAGTCGGCGCAATCATGTGGGTCGATGCTGCGCACTTCATTGGGCTAGTTGCGGGTAAGGCGATTCCTTCACCTGTTCCATATGCAGATGTAGTCTCATTTACAACGCATAAAGTTTTGCGCGGACCACGCGGTGGCATGATCTTGTCTAAGGCAGAACATGCAGCAGCGATTGATAAGGCGGTATGTCCTGGAATGCAGGGCGGACCGATTATGTCGGCAGTCGC
>CAIPLJ010000056.1 GCA_903865885.1 uncultured Actinomycetes bacterium
AAAATCGCTTTAACATTGAGAGTGAGTTTACGCCTGACTAGGATTGCTCTATGCCACTGACGCCTTCGGAAATTCCTGCTCTGCTTCACGCAGCTAAGACTGTTGCAGTAGTTGGGATTTCAGATAAGCCCGATCGGGCAAGTTACGGCGTATCTCAGTATTTGCTTGAGAATTCACACTTCGAATTATTCTTTGTAAATCCCCTGCTAGAGAGCGTCCTGGGCCAGAAGGTATATAAGTCCTTACAGGATATTCCAGTCCATATCGATATTGTCGATGTCTTTCGCAAGCCAGCAGATTGTCTGCAGGTTTTAGAGGAGAGTATTGAAATCGGGGCAGGTGCAATCTGGTTACAACTTGGGATTTCTGTTCCAGAAGTTGCAACACGTGGAGATGAAGCAGGAGTAAAAGTAGTAATGGATCGCTGCATCAAGATTGATTATGCAGCGCTGTAATTAACCTTTGGTTGAACCTAGCGTAAGGCCTGCGATAAATTGCTTACGTAGAACGAAGAAGAGAATGACTGTTGGAGATGCAGCAATAATCGCACCTGCTGCCAAAAGGTTGAAGTCAGTGACGTACTGTCCCTGCAAACGTCGAAGTGCCGATGTAATCGGACGCTTTGAGTCATCTGACATCAAGACAAGTGCCCAGAAGAATTCGTTATAGATCCAGGTGCTCATGAGCACGCTGAGCGCTGCAAGTGCTGGGCGAAGGAGAGGAAGGATGACGTTCCAGTAATGGCGGAATACATTGGCGCCATCGATCTTCGCTGATTCGGAAATCTCTTTTGGAATCGTCTTCATATATGAAGAGAGAACGAAGGTAGCAAAACCTACCTGGAAGCCGACGTGAACCAAGATCAAACCAGCGTAGTTGTTATACAACATATTTCGATTACCAAAAAGATCGCCGACCCAGAGGAACATCCAGAAAACTGGGATATAGGTAAGAACGATAGGCAACATATTTCCAGCTGTGAAAAGAAGAAGCAGCCAGAGATTAAATTTAAATTGGTAGCGAGTTACTACGAATGCAATGAGCGAACCAAAGAACAAGGTAAGAATTACTGATGGGATTGTGACGATCAAAGAGTTGGTGAGATAGATGCCAATATGCATCTCTTTTACTGCATTAATGTAATTATTAAAGTTTATGTGTCGAGGCCAAGAGAAAATTCCATAAGAGATGACGTCGTTGTAAGGGCGAAGAGATGTGAAGACTGTCCAGAGAATTGGAAAAATCCAAACAAAGGCGAAGATTCCGATAAAGAGCGAAATGAAACCATCTTTACGCTTCTGATTGTTGCGGTACTTCTCGTCTTGAACCATGCCCATGCTCATTTGAGATCCTCTTTAAAGACTATGCGCAGGTAAGTGATGATCGGGATGATGCAGAGCAGGAGCAGGATGACTGCATATGCAGCACCCTTCATGGAGATTCCTTGTCCTGCAAAGTTCTGGAATACCAAGAGGTTTAGAAGTGGGAAGACTGTTGGGCTTCCATAAATAATGTAAACGAGGTCAAATGCCCGAAGTGATTCGATCAGAGTAATAACAAGGATGATGATATTTACAGGTTGCATCGTTGGAAGAATAATCTTGCGGAAGATCTGCCACTCAGTAGCTCCATCAATAGCAGCAGCTTCTTTGAGAGCTGGGTCAACTGATTTAAGGCCAGATAAATAGAGAAGCATGATGTAACCAATGTGGCGCCACGAAGCCACGCCAAGAATGACCCAGGTATTGATCTGCGGATTACCCCAGATTGAGAGCGCATGTGCCAGATCGCGACCCATGATTCCTTGCACGAATCCGCCTGGTTGGAACATGAAGTTCCAGATGATTCCGATTACTGCCAGCGATAGAACAACCGGCAAATAATAAATAGATTCGTAGATTGCGTGACCTTTAATACCGCGGTCAATTTGATATGCCAAGAGCACTCCCAGAGGAGTTGCTATGAGCAAGAAGAAGGCGAGCCAAATTCCATTGTTCTTCAGTGCCTGATAGAAAATAGGATTGTTAATAAAAATATTCTTGTAGTTCTGAATACCCGCCCAGTGAATATCCTTGATATTGATGCCGTCCCAGTAAGTGAAAGAGAGAATTACCGTGACGACTGCTGGTACCCATAAGAGAATGATTTGAAGAAGAGATGGAATTCCAACGAAAGCCGAAAGTGTAAATCGATCTGTCTTGGAAAGAGAGCGACGGTTACGATTCTTAGGAATCGTAACCGTCGTCTTCATACCTTTAACTTACTATCTTTTTAACTAAGTAACAACTGAGTTGTTAGCTAATTAGTTCTTAGGAAGTGCTTCCCATTGTGCTTGTGTATTTTCGAGAATCTTGTTGACGTTCTTTGGATTCTTCATGAAGCTCTGGAGAGCTGGTCCAAGGATTGGTCCAGCGAAATCTCCACGGCTATCGCGGTCTGCGAAGAACATGATGTTCTTAGCTGATCCGAGAACTGCCAACTTCTGCTTTCCAAATGCGTCATATCCTGAAGTATCAAAGTCCTTTGATACATAGATATTTGTATCTCCCGCACCAATTGCTGCGTTGATACCTTCCTTTGAGCCCCAGAACTGCGCGAGGGCTTTTCCGCCTTCGACGTTCTTGCCCTTAGCAGCAACTGAAATACCATCAAGTGGTGCATCAATTGTGTCGATACCGTGAGCCTTGTTGATTTCTGGGAATGGAACTACCCATAGATCGTCGTAGTCCTTCTGTGACTTAGCCTTAAAGTCATTTGCGAACCATGAGCCCATCATCATTGCTCCACACATCTTTTGGAGCAATAGGTCGCGGCAGCCATCCCAGTCGATATCCATAAAGTTTGGATTCATGAAAGGAATGAGCTGAGCGAAGTACTTAAATGTTTCTTTTGTCTTAGCATCTGTCCACTTTGCGCGACCGTTAAGAAGGTCGATGTGGTACTTGTAGCCGTTGACGCGAGCGTTAAGGATGTCGAATGTTCCCATCGCTTCCCAACCCTGCTTATCTCCCATTGCATATGCAACAAGACCGTTCTTCTTGGTAAGTGACATCATCTTGATGAGGTCATCCCAGTGAACGATGCTTTCTGGGTTCATACCAATCTTCTTCACCATTGACTTGCGGTAGTGCAAGCCCCATGGGTAGTAAGTAGTTGGGATGATGTACTGCTTCTTGTCGACAGGGTTTGTTGCAGCCTGTACAGCTGAAGCTGGAAGTGACTTTCCAAGTGCCTTGTTCTGAGCTGTTACGTCAGCAAGAAGTCCTGCTTCGCCGTAATGGTTTGAACGCCATCCAGCCATCCAACCAAATGCATCATCTGGTGAACCCTGCATGATCTGTGCGAAGTTGTTCTGGAAGTCATCTGAGTTAACTTGCTGAGCAATAACCTTTGTACCAGTCTTTGCAGTGAAGGCATCATTTACTGCCTTAGCAATTGCATCGCCTGTAGCTCCGCCACCACGAGTTGTCCAGTGGATGTCTGCTCCTGCTGCGCTAGCAGAACTTGCTGTACCTGCTGAAAGTGCGCTACCTGCGGCAAGACCTGCACCACCAATTGCTGCGCCTTTGAGTACTGTGCGACGAGAAAGCACATTCTTTTCTTCTGACATATTCGTCCTTTTCTCTATGGTTGAAATTTCAACAAGCCTCGATTCAAGAGGGTGCATGAATCTTCGACGGGGATAATCTAGGGGTGAGGGGTAGGCCCAACCTAGGAATATCGGGTAACGAAATGGTAAAGATTGAGCGCGAACTGAGCGTTACTGAGGGTTCTCTTCGAGATAGAGGGCTACGGAATTGATACACCAGCGCTCGTCTGTGGGCACGTCATAGCCCTCGCCAGAAAATACGTGGCCAAGGTGAGAATCGCAGTTGGAGCAGCGAACCTCAGTGCGTACACGGGGCGATAGAGACCGATCTTCAATAAGTTTTACAGCATCGTCAGCAGTTGGGGCATAAAAAGAGGGCCAACCGCAACCAGAGTGAAACTTTGTCTCGGATTTAAATAATTCATTGCCACAGGCTTTGCAGCGATAGCTTCCGACTTTATCTGTATCGGTGTATTCGCCGGTAAATGGGCGCTCGGTAGCGCCTTCGCGCAATACTGCATAAGAAAGCGGATCTAAACGAGCTTTGAGTTCTTCTTCATTAACTGGCAACGAACTCTCCTTGCTATGGAACTGGTGGCGGGTGAAGGATTTGAACCTTCGAAGGCAGAGCCGGGGGATTTACAGTCCCCTCCCATTGGCCGCTCGGGCAACCCGCCAGGGTCATACAAGTCTTACGGCGCTTTGGTAGTGCGAGGGGCAAACGATACCTTAGGCACTTGAGTATGAAAAATCAGGAAGGTGAACCACACAATGGCTGACAGTAGTTTCGACGTAGTCTCCAAGATCGACCGCATGGAGCTCGATAACGCCATAAATCAGGCAATCCGCGAGATTGATACTCGATTCGACTTTAAGAATACTGGCGCAAAGATTGAACTCACTGGTGACAAACTCGCAATAGAGGCAGATACCGAAGAGCGTGCAAAAGCGACTCTCGATGTTGTCAAAGATAAGTTGATCAAACGCGGTGTTTCTCTCAAGCACCTCGACGCTGGCGAGCCACAACTATCTGGAAAGATTTACAAGATTGCTTCAACGATGAAGGAAGGCATCTCAACCGAGAATGCGAAGAAAGTTGCAAAATTCTTGCGTGATGAAGGTCCAAAATCATTAAAAACTCAGATTCAAGGTGATGAACTCCGCGTCACATCTAAAAGCCGCGATGATCTTCAGGAAGCCATGGAACACATTAAGAATGGCAAGTTTGATTTTGCTGTTCAGTTTGTTAACTTCCGCTAAGTGGCAAAGAACCGCAGTGAGTATTCGCTAGGGCTTCTCTTTGGATTTAGCTCCTACATTTTGTGGGGGCTCTTTCCTCTTTACTGGCCACTCCTAGAACCGGCTAATCCTCTCGAGATCGTTTCACACCGCGCAGTCTGGACTCTTGTCTTCTGTCTCATTGTTCTTACGCTGACAAAACAGATACATTCCACAATCGCGATTTTGAAGAATCCGCGAAAGATGATTGGTCTACTAGCAACCACGATTCTGATTTCCATCAACTGGATTACATATATCTGGGCTACTAATAATGGCCATGTTGTTGAGGCAGCCCTGGGGTATTACATCAATCCGCTCATCATCATCGCCTTCGGCGTTCTCTTGCTCCACGAAAAGATGCGCCCTCTGCAATGGGTTGCAGTCTCTATCGCAGCTGTCGGCGTCATTATTCTGACAATCGATTACGGCAGACTTCCATGGGTTGCAATCGCCCTTGCACTTTCGTGGGGTAGCTACGGATTAATTAAGAAGGTGCTCGATCTCGGAGCACTCGATGGCTTGGCAATTGAAACTCTGATCTCACTTATTCCTTATAGCTTTTATCTTCTCTATCTTGGCCATCAAGGAACAGGTCAATTTGGCCAGAAAACCCTACTTACTGTTCTCTTAATCAGCGCAGGTGCAATCACCGCTATTCCACTTCTTCTCTTCAACGGTTCTACAACACGATTGCCGTACAGCACTATCGGTTTGCTGCAATACATCACTCCGACAATTCAATTCTCAATCGGTGTCTGGGTGCGCCATGAAGATATGCCAACTGCTCGTTGGGTTGGATTTATTATTATCTGGTTCGCGCTCTTTGCACTTGGTACAGATTTAGTGCGATCAAGTCGTACGGTCGACAATAGCGTCGCATAGAGAAAATAGCGCGCCTGTTACATCCCCAACGGGAAGTGGGCCTAAAGCTATGCGTGCATCACGTGCGATCTGTTGCAGCTGTTCGCGAGATTCATCCAGAGCTGGGTGTGTGCGCAGTTCGCGCAGAACCTGAGCAACTGTCGTTTCATCTTTAATAGGAGCACCTAGCAGTGCTTGAAGTTCACGATCTTCGGCACGAGTTGATTTCATAACATTCAGTGTCACCAAAGTAGGTACACCTTCGCGTAAATCTGTCCCAGGGGTCTTCCCTGATTGATGAGAATCACTAGCAATATCAATCACATCATCTGCAAGTTGGAAGGCAACACCAATCTTCTCGCCAAAGACAGTTAACGTCTCTTTAATATCCGTAGGTGCTCCCGATACCATTGCACCAAATCGCGCACTCGCCGCAATAAGAGAACCTGTCTTATCTGCAACAACCTGAAGGTAGTGCGCCAATGGATCTTCGCCATTCTGTGGTCCTTGAGTCTCCATAATCTGACCGATGACAAGGCGTTCAAAAGTTGATGCCTGAAGGCGCACCGCTTCAGGTCCGATATCTGCAAGCAAAGCTGAGACTTTTGCAAAGAGATAGTCGCCGGTAAGAATTGCAACTGTATTTCCCCAACGGCTATTGGCGCTCTCAACGCTACGACGAAGAGTTGCTTCATCCATAACATCATCGTGATACAGAGTTGCTACGTGGGTAAGTTCGCACACGACGGCGGATTCAATAATTCCGAAACGATTCTTATCGCCGTAATGCGATGCTAAAAGAGTAAGTAATGGGCGAAGACGCTTTCCACCTGCTGCAACCAAGTGCCGTGATGTCTCTTCAACAAGTGGGTAATCACCTTGGATATGGCTTAAAAGAAGGCTCTCAACCTTGGCCATTCCCTCTTTGAGTTCTGCCTCTAGTCCTGGTGCAATACCCGGAATTCCAAGTTGTGACATTAGCGAATGAAGAAGGCAGAGGATGCAATGAAGTTAATCAAAGGTGCTGGATAGATACCCAGCACAAGGGTAATTACTGACGTTACAGCTATCGTTGTTGTTGTCAGACCTGAAGGAATAACAACGCTTGTTCCATCTTCGACAGGATCTTTGAAGAACATAAGAACTATGACGCGAATGTAGAAGAAAGCTGCGATGGCAGATGAGAGCACACCTGCGATTAATACTGCAGTGCTTCCAGATTCGTAGGCTGCTGAGAAGATGGAGAACTTTCCAATAAATCCTGATGTCAGTGGGATTCCAGCAAATGCGAGTAAGAAGAAGGCAAAGGCAGAAGCGATAAGTGGAGAACGCTTACCGAGGCCGCTCCAGCGATTGAGATCTGTTACTTCTCCTGCTGAGTCACGAACAAGTGTCACGATTCCAAATGCACCGACTGTCGCAATTCCGTAGGCAAAGAGATAGAAGATAGATGCTTCAAGCCCAGATTTACTCAGAGCAATTACTCCTGCAAGGAGGAAGCCAGCGTGTGCGATAGATGAGTAAGCAAGCATGCGCTTTACATCGCGCTGCGAAATTGCAACAACAGATCCAAAGACCATTGTCACAATAGAAATAAGTATCAGTGCAGGTTTCCACTGCCATTCGGCATTGGCAAAGGCAACGTAGAAGATTCGAAGAATTGCACCAAATGCTGCAACCTTTGTTGCTGCAGCCATAAATCCAGTGATTGCAGTTGGTGCACCTTGATAGACATCGGGTGACCATGCATGGAATGGGACAGCGCCGACTTTAAAGAGAAGACCTACTGAGATAAATGCGATTCCAAGAAGTAAGAAGACATCGTTTCCAGAACCGCCAACAATGCTGGCTTGAATTCCAGAGAAGGTAATTGAACCTGAGTATCCATAGAGGTAGGCAACTCCAAATAGAAAGAATGCAGATGAGAACGCACCGAGTAAGAAGTACTTCAGCGCAGCTTCTTGCGAGAGCAGACGGCGACGGCGTGAGAGACCAGCCATCAAATACAAAGGAAGTGAGAGCATCTCAAGTGCGACAAAGAGCGTGATCAGATCACTTGATAGTGGGAATAACAACATTCCAGCTACTGCAAATAGTGTGAGTGGGTACACCTCAGTAACGCGCATATCAGTTTGCAATGAGTGACGTTCTTCATCTGATCCTGGAACTGCTGCAGGAAGAGCGGTGAAGTTCTCTTGGTCGGCAATAAGAAAGACAGAGAGTATGGCAATGACCAAGATGGATGCCTGGAAGAGCACTCCTGCGCCATCGAATGTAATAGATCCCATTGCAGCAGATACAGATACTTGCTTGCGCACACGCAATAGAGCGGAAAGTGCAATAACAAGTGATGCAATGGTGACAAAGAGTTGAGAATTATGGCGAGATGCACGTGGTGCAAAGGCTTCGATAAGAACACCCACAAGAGCTCCCGCGAGCACGATCAGCATCGGTGCAAGGAGTGCGTAATTGAGTACTGGGGCTGTGAAATTCATTTACTTGCCTGCGCTCTCTGATGGAACCGGATCAGTGAAACCTTGCACTTCGAGCACGTGAGCCGAGGCTGGGTTGATCACATTGAGTAGAGGTGAAGGATAGAAGCCAAGGGCCACGATGATTGCGATAACTGGTGCGATTGCAATCTTCTCGCGAAGGTTGAGATCGGAAAGGTTTTCATTGCCCGGTGTTGTTGGACCATGAAGAGCCTTCTGCACTGGAATTAAAATATATAAAGCTGCAAGAACGATTCCGAAGGTTGCAATCACTGCAGCTACTGGATAGCGAGTGTACGTTCCCACGAGAACCAGGAATTCGCTGACGAAACTTGATAGTCCCGGCAGAGCAAGTGATGACATTCCTGCAATAAAGAATGTCCATGCCATTACCGGAGTAACGCGCTGTAAGCCACCAAAGTCTGCAATCGTTGAAGAACCGCGACGTGACTGCATCCAACCGGCAACTAAGAAGAGCGCTGCTGTCGAGAATCCGTGGTTAAACATGTAGAGCGTTGCACCGCTCATACCTTGCGAAGTCATCGCAAAGATTCCCATAGTGATAAATCCAAAGTGTGAGATAGATGTGTAGGCAATCAAACGTTTAATATCGCGTGCACCGATGGCAAGGAATGCCCCGTAGATAATCGAGATAACGGCGAGTACGAGAATCATCGGTGTAAAAGTCTTTGAAGCATCAGGGAATAGCGCAAGACAGAAACGAATCATTCCGAAAGTTCCGACCTTGTCGAGCACACCAAGAAGTAAGACAGATGTTCCGGGCGTTGATGCAGCTGCTGCATCTGGCAGCCATGTGTGTAGTGGCCATAAAGGAGCCTTGATTGCAAAGGCGATAAAGAATCCAAGGAAGAGAAGGTTTTGAGTCATTGAACTCATATGCATGTGCAGCTCTGACAATCGAGTGATGTCGAAGGTGTGGCCACCGTTGGCACCAGAGATGACGTAGAGACCAATGATTGAGGCGAGCATCAACAGCCCACCAAAGAGGCTATAGAGCAAGAACTTCACAGCAGCTGCTGCACGTTCGCCGGTACCAAATCCACCGATAAGGAAGTAAACCGGGATCAACATCGCTTCGAAGAAGACGTAGAAGAGGAATACATCTGACGCAGCAAAGACGCCGATCATCATGGTTTCAAGTACAAGGAGAAGAATGTAGAAGACCTTGGGTGACCAACGCCCACCTTCAGATTCATTCCATCCTGCAAGAACAACGATGGGCGCAAGAAGTACTGACATTAAAATCAGAACAATCGCTAGGCCATCGACACCGACT
Organism: uncultured Actinomycetes bacterium; assembly: GCA_903865885.1. GTDB lineage: Bacteria > Actinomycetota > Actinomycetes > Nanopelagicales > Nanopelagicaceae > Planktophila. Next base: position 9,521 of record CAIPLJ010000056.1, read on the forward strand.
GCGTAATTGATTCCAAACGATGGAATCCACTTTGCCGATTCAACAAATTGCAGAGCGGTGTTGGAAGAATCAAACTTAATCCAAGCAAGTACTCCGGAGATTGCAACGAGAAGAGTTGTGCCAAGAGCTGCCTGCTTAATACGCAGAACTTGATCACTTGGAATTACTGCTACAAGAATTGAACCAATCACCGGAAGCAGCATCATTGTTGTCAGAGCGTTCATTGTGTCACCACCCAGATTCCAGCGATTAAGACAATGGCACCAATGAGGATGAAGGCTGCATAGCTGCGAGCAAAGCCAGTTTGAGTCTTGCGAAGAGTTGAACCTGTACCAAGTGCAGTTGCGGCTACACCGCGGACTGCGCCATCGATTACCTTGTCATCGCCCTTAACAAGAAGTGCAGTAAGTGCCTGTCCCGGCTTCATAAATACAGCCTCGTTAAATGAGTCCTGCATCAAGTCCTTGCGAGCAACACGGGTAAATACAGAAACGTTCTGTGGTGCAACTGAATCCACATCTGAAAGCTGATACTTCGCAATAGCTATTCCCACACCGATAATCACTGCAATGAGCGCAAGGCCTGAAACCACTGCCGGTTGTAACAATACTTTTCCACCTTCAGCATGTTCGCCGACAACTGGTGACAGCCAATTAACAAGTGCATGACCACGAGTGAAGAGGAATCCTGTGGTGACAGAACCGATTGCAAGGATTGCCATAGGAATCCACATCAACAAAGGTGACTCGTGTGGATGCTGGTTATCGTCCCAGCGCTCTTTGCTTGTAAAGGTAAGAACCATAACGCGAGTCATATAGAACGCTGTGATTGCAGCACCGAGAAGAGCAGTGGAGCCGAGGAGAATTCCCTTTACTCCCCCTGCATTAAATGCAGTTTCGATAATTGCATCCTTTGAATAGAAACCAGCAAAGGGTGGAACACCGATGATTGCAAGATAACCAAGGCCAAATGTTGCGAAGGTAATTGGCATAAATTTGCGTAGCGCACCGTAGCGACGCATATCTACTTGATCGTTCATGCCATGCATGACAGAACCTGCACCTAAGAACATTCCAGCCTTAAAGAAACCGTGTGTCAGCAAGTGCATGATGGCAAAGGCATATCCAGCTGGCCCAAGGCCTGCACCAAGAATCATGTAACCAATCTGCGACATTGTCGATGCTGCAAGTGCTTTCTTAATATCATCTTTTGCAGTACCGACGAGTGCACCAAACATCAAAGTAATTGCACCAACAATGACAACAAGAAGTTGCGCAGTAGGCGCCGCATCAAAGATAAAGTTAGAGCGCACAATGAGATAGACACCTGCTGTCACCATCGTTGCTGCGTGGATCAACGCAGATACCGGAGTAGGGCCGGCCATCGCATCGCCAAGCCAGGCTTGCAGTGGGAACTGCGCAGACTTTCCAGTTGCTGCAACGAGCAACATAATCCCAATAGCAGTTAGTGCTGCTTTTGAAGCGGTATGTGATGCCTCTTGCACACCTCTAAATGAGACAGTGCCAAGAGTTGCAAATGCGATCATGATGGCAAATGACAAGCCCATATCGCCAATGCGGTTCATAACAAATGCCTTTTTAGAAGCAGTTGCATATGCAGGCTTTTGATTCCAGAAACCGATCAAGAGGTATGAGGCAAGGCCCACGCCTTCCCAACCCACATAAAGGTTGAGGTAAGAATTTCCAAGAACTAGAAGCAACATCGCTGCAATAAAGAGGTTGAGGTAGGCAAAGAATCTACGGCGGTTTTCATCGTGCGACATATATGAAATTGAATAAATATGGATCAGCGTTCCCACGCCTGTAATAAGTAGGACGAAGCAGATTGAGAGCTGATCAAGCAGCAGGCCAGCATCGACGTTAAATGTACCTACGTTGATCCATGAGAAGAGCTTCTGGGTGATTGCGCGCTCCTCGGTAGAACGTCCCAACATCTGTGAAAGTTGGTAGAGACCGAGTGCGAATGAGCTTGCAGAGAGCGCAGTTGCTAGAAGATGTCCCCACTTATCTGAACGGCGTCCGGCAAGGAGCAAGATTGCAGATCCAAATAAAGGGAGTGCAATCAAGTAGACGAGTGTTGTTGAGGTAACCATTGTTATCGCTTCAACAAACTAGCATCATCGATAGATGCTGATCGGCGTGAGCGATAAATCGTCACGATTATGGCAAGGCCCACTACAACTTCACATGCAGCGACGACCATGGTGAAGAAGGCAACTACTTGGCCGTCGAGTGTTCCGTTGATGCGAGCAAAGGTAACTAAAGTTAAGTTTGCAGCATTGAGCATCAGCTCAACACACATAAAGACAACGATTGCATTGCGGCGCACGACAACGCCAACAGCGCCAATTGTGAAGAGCAGACCTGCAACGTACAAATAGTTATACGGATTCATTACTTCTCCTCCGTCACTGTGTTATCAACTTCGCCGAGTTCAAACTGCGCTGAATCCAACATATCTCCACGCGCTTTGAGCGTTGCAGAAATTGAATTAGGGGCGGCAGTTCCATCTGGAAGAAGTGCTGGAACATCGACTGCATTGTGACGAGCAAAGACACCAGGGTTTGGAAGTCCTGCTGCACTGCCCAGTGATTCACCGCGGAAACGTGCAATTGCTTGCTCGCGCTGAGTAGGACGAGCAACTGTGCGTTGGTGATGTGCAAGAACCATCGCACCAAGGGCTGCAGTAATAAGGAGTGCCGATACAACTTCAAATGGCCATACATATGTTGAGAAGAGAAGCTTTGCTAGCGCTTGAACATTGCCAGCGCCATTTGCTGTATCTAAACCAACTGCGCCATGGCCAAGTGTTGCGCGGCCAATCAGCGAAACAAGTAGCCCGCCAAAGCCCACTGCAGCAGTGATTGCAATAGGACGAAGTCCTGGAATTGTTTCAGTCAGTGAATCTGAGGCGTCAACACCGACCAACATCAAGATAAAGAGGAAGAGCATCATCACTGCTCCGGTATAGACAACGATCTGCACAATTCCGAGGAAGAGCGCATCTTGTGCGATGTAGAAGATTGCAAGAGTAATCATGACCCAGGCAAGTAGCAGTGCAGAGTGCACTGCCTTTTTTACGAGGAGCATTCCGAGAGATGCAAGGACTGCAACTGGTGCAAGCACCCAGAACATCACCGCTTCAGGAGTTTGAATTGTCAACATTACTTCTCAGCCTGACTTGGATGTGATTCCTTAACATCGCCGTTGTAGTAATTGGTATCAGTCATTCCCGGATACATTGGATGAGGTGGTGCCAACATTCCTTGGCGAAGAGGTGCGAGCAAATCTTCCTTTTCGAAGATCAACTTCTCGCGCTTATCATCTGCTAGTTCGTACTCATTTGTCATTGTCAGCGCACGTGTAGGACATGCCTCAACACACAATCCGCAGAAAATGCAACGAAGATAATTAATTTGATAGACGGCGCCGTGACGTTCACCCGGTGACATTTGATTACCTGGTGTGTTATTTCCACCTTCAACAAAGATTGCATCTGCTGGACATGCCCATGCGCAGAGTTCGCAGCCAATGCACTTCTCAAGTCCATCTGGGTGGCGGTTAAGTTGATGGCGACCATGGAAACGTGGCTGTGTTGGTGCTTTTACATCCGGGTATTGAACAGTCTGGTTCTTCTTAAACATTGTTGAGAAGGTGACCCAGAAACCCTTTGCTTGCTCAGCAAGAGATGCGGGCCCTGGTTGTTCTACTTCTGTAAAAGGAACTGAATTGATATCAGCCTGTCCTGAATTTTTCTTCTCCACGTCAATATTTTCATTGAAGTCAGTCATTACTTGCCTCCTGAAACATTGATGGATTGAACATTGGGTAGCGAAGGAACTGGGAAGTTAGGTGTTTCGCCTTCTGGAAGTTCTGTTGTTCGAATCTTCTGCTTATTGCGTTCGAAGAGACTGCTGATCGCCATCACAATGATGACTACGCCAGCTGCGAAAGCGATGATTGCGATGCGAGGTGCATTCTGTTGCTGCAGTACTCGAAGTGTTGCAACGATCAAAATCCAGATGAGTGAGACTGGAATCAAAACCTTCCAGCCAAACTTCATAAATTGGTCGTAGCGAAGACGTGGAAGTGAGCCACGGAGCCACATAAAGATAAAGAAGAAGAAGTTCACTTTGAGTAAGAACCAGATAAAGGTGAACCAACCACCAAGCCACTGCTCAGTAAAGCCAAGTCCTGGAAGTGCGTGGTATCCACCGAGGAAGAGCGTGGTGGCAAGAGCCGAAACTGCGATGATGTTGACGTACTCAGCTAGGAAGAAGAGTGCGAACTTCAGTGATGAATATTCGGTGTGGAATCCACCGACGAGTTCGCCTTCTGCTTCTGCCAGGTCAAATGGCGCACGGTTTGTCTCGCCCACCATAGAGATTACATAGATTACGAAAGATGGGAATAAGACAACTGCGTTCCAGATGTGCTGATGCTGTGACGCAACGATGTCAGAGGTCGACATAGAACCTGCATAGATAAAGACTGCGACAAGTGAGAGCCCCATCGCTACTTCATAGGAAATAACTTGAGCGCTAGAGCGAAGTCCACCCAGTAATGGATATGTAGAACCTGAAGACCAACCGGCAAGAACTACGCCATACACACCGATGGATGTGACGGCGAGGATATAAAGAACGCCCACTGGAAGATCTGTCAGTTGAAGTGCAGTTTTGTGACCGAAGAGGCTAACAACGCCCGTCATTGGAATGACTGCAAATGCCATAAAGCACATTGCAGTTGCAATGATGGGAGCAATAATAAAGACGACCTTATCTGCAGCTGCAGGAATGATGTCTTCCTTCAGTGCGAGCTTTACTCCATCAGAGAGTGATTGCAATAAACCTGCAGGGCCAACGCGGTTAGGACCAGTACGTAGCTGCATCTTCGCGAGCACGCGACGTTCGGTCCAGACAGCCATCAGCGTTGAAACAACGCAGATTAGAAAGACTAGAAGTGCTTTGACTGCAATGAGCCAACCTGGGTCAAGACCTAAGAGCTGCGCTGTTGTCATGCCTTCACCACCGTTACTACATCGCCGTGCACTGCATCGAGTGCAACAAGTGATTGGGATGCAAAGGAGTTACGTGGAATCCAGACAGCATCCTCGTGAATATCTTCAACTAGAACAGGAATAGTGATGGAACCGTGTGCATTCGAAACACGCACCTGCTGGCCAGTTTTGATACCAATCGCATCTGCGCGCTTTGGTGAAATCACCGCAACCGTTTGGCGACGCGTTCCAGCCAAATTATCTTCACCCTTTTGCAGAGTTCCCATATCAAGCAATCGACGCCATGAAGTAAGGAGCGCTTGATTTCCTGCCACTGACTTGGGAGCAACTGGTGATACCGGTGCGAGTTGAACTCGCGCACCATCCCATTTACCAAGTTGGTTAAATTCGCGAGCAGCAGCTGAGACTGTGCCAAGCATGATGGATTCACCCATTGCATCAGCAATCATCGAGAGAATTCGAACATCGCTGCGATTATGTGAATCAGCAACTGCTTCATCAAAAGCACGTGCGCGCCCTTCCCAGTTAAGAAAGCTTCCGCTCTTTTCAGTAATTGCTGCTACTGGAAGAACAACATCTGCAAGAGCAGTAATGGCACTTGGCGCAATTTCGAGCGAGACGACAAATGCTGACTTCATAGCATCAAGTGCTTTGCTTCCCGCAGGAAGATCGTGTGCATCGACGCCACCGACAACAACTGCATCAAGTTCTTTACTTGCAAGTGCATCAATGATTTGTACTGATGTGCGACCTGGTGTTGATGGAAGTGAACCAACGCCCCAAGCTGCTGCGATGTCAACGCGTGCTGCAGCATCCGCTACTGGACGACCACCAGGAAGAACAGTGCCAAGGGCGCCTGCTTCAAGTGCGCCACGTTCGCCTGCACGACGTGGAATATATGCAATCTTTGCGCCTGTCTTTGCAGAAAGTACTGCAACTGCTGAGAATAGGCCTGCGCTTTCAGATGCGCGTTCTCCGACAAGAATGATTGATTTTGCTGTCAGTGCAAGAGATGCGACTGCTGTTGGTTCTGCACCAGGTGCAACCTTAATGAAATCTGCCTTGAGCTTATCCATTGCAATTGAACTTTTAGTCGCCACTGCTGAAACTTTCAGTCCGCGCTTTTTAAAGTTCTTATTAAGACGCAAGAAGACGATGGGTGACTCTTCTTCTGGTTCAAATGCAACGAGTGCAACGTGATCTGCTAAATCAATATCGCGATAAGTTGTAGATGATCCTGCAACATGAGCTGCTAAGAAGTCGCGCTCTTCATCTGATGTAACACGAGCACGGTAATCAATATCGTTGGTGCTCAGTGCAATACGTGCAAACTTTGAATATCCATAGGCATCTTCTGTTGTGACTCGGCCACCAGTGAGAACAGCAGCGCGCTTGCCCTTAAGACCTGCAGCAGCTGCCGCAAGTGCTTCAGGCCATGATGCTTGCACGAGTTCACCTGATGAATTACGTACAAGTGGATGAGTAAGACGATCTACTGCTGTGACATATTTAAATGCCCAGCGACCCTTATCGCAGTTCCACTCTTCATTTACGGATGGGTCATCACCAGCAAGGCGACGAAGTGTCTTTCCACGACGAACATCGGTACGCATATCGCAACCAGATGCGCAGTGTTCGCATGCAGATGGAGTTGAGACCAAATCGAATGGACGTGCACGGAATCGGTATGAAGCGCCGGTGAGTGCACCTACTGGGCAGATCTGAACTGTATTGCCAGAGAAGTAAGACTTAAACGGATCGTTCTCGTAGATACCTACTTGCTGTAAGGCACCGCGCTCGTTGAGAGTAATAAATGGATCGGATGCAATTTGTTCTGAGAATCGTGTGCAACGTGCACAGAGAACGCAACGTTCGCGATCGAGAAGAACAGAGGAAGAAATATTGATTGGTTTTTCAAAGGTGCGCTTATAGCCATCTAGACGTGCATCTGGTCGACCGTTGCTCATCGCTTGATTCTGAAGCGGGCACTCGCCACCTTTATCGCAGACTGGGCAATCGAGTGGGTGGTTACCAAGCAACAACTCCATCACGCCTTTCTGCGCCTTGTCGGCAACAGGTGATGTCAATTGTGTTTTAACAATCATGTTCGGTTCTACAGGAATTGTGCATGATGCTTGTGGCTTAGGAAATGCGCGACCATTGATTTCGACATCAACAAGACATTGACGACATGCACCGACAGGATCTAGAAGTGGGTGATCGCAGAAACGTGGGATCTGAATTCCAAGTTTTTCCGCTGCGCGAATAATGAGAGTTCCCTTTGGAACAGTTACCTCAAATCCATCGATGACGACGGTGATCATCTCAACTGCAACGGCAGATTCTTGCGTTGTAGTCATTAATTCACCGCCCCTGCAAAGAGAGTGGACTTAACAGGATCGAATGGGCATGCACCGTTTGTTACGTGTGCGATGTATTCGTCGCGGAAGTACTTGATAGAAGATGTGATTGGTGAAGTTGCACCATCGCCGAGTGCGCAGAATGAGCGGCCCATGATGTTGTCACAGAGATCGAGCAACTTCTCAAGATCTGCTTCGCTTCCTGTTCCGTTTTCTAGATCGCGCAGAATCTGTACCAACCACCATGTGCCTTCGCGACACGGTGTGCACTTACCGCAAGATTCATGCTTATAAAATTCAGTCCAACGAAGTACTGCGCGAACAACGCATGTTGTCTCATCGAAGATTTGAAGTGCTTTTGTACCAAGCATTGATCCCGCTGCAGCAACGCCTTCGTAGTCAAGTGGAATATCAAGGTGCGCATCGGTAAAGAGTGGGGTTGAAGATCCACCAGGAGTCCAGAACTTGAGTGTGTGCCCAGTGCGGACTCCCCCTGCAAGTTCAAGGATTTCACGAAGAGTAATTCCAAGTGGTGCTTCAAATTGTCCTGGGTTATTTACATGGCCAGAAAGTGAGTACAGGGTTGCGCCCTTTGACTTCTCTGTTCCCATTGATTGGTACCACTCTGCGCCATTGTTGATGATGGCAGGAACAGATGAGATTGATTCAACGTTATTCACCACTGTTGGGCGAGCATACAAACCAGCAATTGCAGGAAACGGCGGACGCAGACGTGGTTGGCCACGGAAACCTTCAAGTGAATCAAGCAAGGCAGTTTCTTCGCCGCAGATGTAAGCACCTGCACCAATATGAAGAGTGATATCAATTCCGTTGCCGAGATGGCCCGCCTTATATGCATCTGCAATCGCAGCATTCATGCGGCGGACCACATGCGTTACTTCTCCGCGGATATAGATAAATGCGCGCTCTGCACGAATTGCGTGACAAGCAATGATGCAACCTTCAACAAGTACATGTGGGTTAGCTAAAAGAAGTGGCATGTCCTTACATGTTCCAGGTTCAGATTCATCAGCGTTCACAACTAAATAGTGATCTTTATTATCGCCTTGTGGGATAAAGCCCCACTTCATACCGGTGGGAAATCCTGCGCCACCGCGACCGCGAAGTCCTGAATCTTTAACGAGTTGAATCACCGCATCAGGATCCATTGCGAGTGCTTTCTTAGAAGCTGTATATCCACCATTGCGTGTGTATGCCTCGATGGTAAATGAATCTGCTTGATCCCAATGTGCTGAAAGGACGGGAGTTAACTTTGACATTACTTACCTTCCTTTGAAAGCTTAAGTCCAAGAAGTGTTGGTGCACCTGCTTGCACACCTTCGCGAGCAAGGCCGTCATCTAGACCTGCAAGAACTGCAGATGCTTCCTTATATGTAACAAGTTTATTTGGACCACGAGTTGGTGCCGGTGGATTACCTGCACGAGCACCATCGACCAATGACTTTGCAGATTCGACGCTCTGGTTGTCGTAGAACTCCCAGTTGGCCATGACGACAGGTGCATAATCACAGGCCGCATTACATTCGATATGCTCGAGAGAAACTTTTCCATCGGCAGTAACGCCATCATTTTCAATACCGAGGTGATCTTTGAGCGCTGAGAAGATTGCGTCCCCTCCCATCACTGCACATAAGGTATTTGTGCATACCCCTACGTGGTACTCACCTACTGGCTTGCGCTTGTACTGTGTGTAGAAAGTAGCAACGGCAGATACTTCTGCAGTTTCGATAGCAAGAATTTCAGAGATAGTTTCGATACCTTCATTGGTGACATATCCAGATACTGATTGCACATAATGAAGCAAAGGCATGATTGCGGAACGGCTACGTGGGTAGCGGGCAATGATTGTCTGCATGAGTTCGCGATCTAAAGTCATCGGTCAACGCCTCCCATAACTGGATCGATGGATGCAACTGCGCCGATGATGTCGGCGACCATTCCACCTTCGCTCATTGCAGATGTTGATTGCAAATTATTAAATGATGGTTCACGGAAGTGCACTCGGTATGGACGAGTTCCGCCATCAGAGACAACGTGGGCTGCGAGTTCGCCACGTGGTGATTCCACTGTGGCATAGACCTGACCTGCTGGAACGCGGAAACCTTCGGTAACAAGTTTGAAGTGGTGAATAAGAGATTCCATTGATGAACCCATGATTTCGCGGATGTGATCGAGTGAGTTACCAAGGCCATCTGCACCGAGTGCAAGTTGTGCTGGCCATGCAATCTTCTTATCTGCAACCATGACTGGTTGACCTTCGAGCTTGTCGAGCTTATCGATAGCTTGTTCAATGATGCGAAGTGATTGTTCGAGTTCGGCCATACGCACTAAGAAGCGACCATAGACATCTGATGTATCTGCTGTGATGACATCGAATTCGTAATCTTCATATCCACAATACGGCTGCATCTTGCGAAGATCCCAAGGCAGACCAGCAGAGCGAAGTACGGGGCCTGTAATTCCAAGTGTTGTGCACCCTGCAAGATCAAGGTAACCAATACCTTCGGTGCGCTTCATCCAGATGGTGTTACCGATAAGCAACTTTGCATTATCTTCAAAGTTTTTACGTAGAGTCTTCACAACTCCGCGAAGCTTTGTTGTCATGCCAGCTGGAAGATCTTGTGACACTCCACCTGGGCGCACATATGCCATATTCATGCGAAGACCAGTGATCTCTTCAAATGTATCAAGAACAATTTCGCGATCGCGGAATGCGAAGAACATAGGGCCCATAGCGCCGAGTTCGAGAGCACCTGTTCCAAGGGCCACCATGTGGGATGAAATACGGTTGAGCTCCATCATGAGCACGCGAATCACTGATGCACGCTCTGGGATGTCGTTTGTAATACCAAGAAGTTTTTCAACTGCTAAGCAGTACGCAGTCTCGTTAAATATTGGCGCTAGGTAATCCATACGAGTAACAAATGTGACTGCCTGAGTCCAGTTGCGGTATTCAATATTCTTTTCAATGCCAGTGTGAAGATAACCAATACCTGTACGTACTTCAGTAACTGTCTCGCCTTCGAGTTCGAGTACCAAACGAAGCACACCATGCGTTGATGGGTGCTGTGGACCCATATTGACAATGATGCGCTCTTCTTTAGATTCACCGATTTCAGAGACAAGTGAATCCCAATCGCCACCGGTGACAGAGAAGACGGTTCCCTCTGTGGTTTCGCGTGATGATGCGTATGGATCTGCCAAATTAGCTTTTGAATTGGTTGGCATAGTCATTGATAGCTCCGGCGATTAGAAGGCGCAGGAGTTGTTGCACCCTTGTACTCGACTGCAATTCCACCGAGTGGATAATCCTTACGTTGTGGGTGACCGTCCCAGTCATCTGGCATCAAGATGCGAGTAAGACCTGGGTGACCATCAAAAACAATTCCGAACATGTCAAAAGTTTCGCGCTCGTGCCAGTTATT
>CAIPLJ010000057.1 GCA_903865885.1 uncultured Actinomycetes bacterium
ATCTGATTTCTCAGCTAGCCGCGGAATTATCTTGGCAGATACAAAATTTGAATTCGGAATTAATATGGCTGGCGAAATTACTTTGGGCGATGAAGCGCTGACTCCAGATTCATCTCGATTCTGGGAGGCAGATGGATGGGCGCCAGGAAAATCACAACCATCATTTGATAAACAATTTGTACGTGATTGGCTGACAACAAGCGGATGGGATAAGAAATCCCCACCTCCAGAATTGCCTGCAGAAATTGTCGAAAAGACCGCGGCGCGATACGAGCAAGCATTTGAACGAATTACCGGTAGCAAGTTCTAATACATAACAAGGAGCAGCAAATGGCAAAGATCGTGGTTGATGTGATGTTAAAGCCAGAAATTCTCGACCCACAAGGCAAGGCAGTTGCAGCTGCTCTTCCTCGCCTCGGGTTTAGCTTTGCCAAAGATGTGCGCCAAGGAAAGCGATTTGAAATTGAAGTCGATGGCGAGCCAACTGCCGCTCAACTTGCCGAGGTAGAAGTTGCTGCCGAGAAACTTCTCTCTAATCCTGTTATTGAAAACTTCACAGTTCGAGTGGAGAAGTAATAGATATGAAAATTGGTGTTGTAACTTTTCCAGGCACTCTCGATGATCGAGATGCTGCTCGCGCTGTTCGCCGCGCCGGTGGCGAAGCAGTTGCTCTGTGGCATAACGATGCAGATCTTTACGGTGTAGATGCAGTCATTCTCCCTGGTGGCTTCTCCTATGGTGACTATCTGCGTTGCGGTGCAATCTCACGCTTTTCTCCGGTGATGGAGCCCATCATTAAGGCAGCCCAGGGTGGCATGCCGCTACTAGGTATCTGTAACGGCTTTCAGGTCCTTGCCGAAGCTCACCTCATTCCTGGCGCTCTTACCCGTAATCACGAACTTCACTTTCTTTGTCGCGATCAAAGAATCAGTATTGAAAATGTAAATACAGCGTGGACATCCTCATTCTCACAAGGTCAAGAAATTGTCATTCCACTCAAAAATGGCGAAGGCGCATATATGTGTGATGACGAAACTCTTGCAATGCTAGAGGGAGAAGGGCGCATCATTGCGCGCTATGTTGGCGAAAATCCAAATGGTTCACGTAATTTGATTGCCGGCGTTACAAATGAACGTGGAAATATTGTTGGTTTAATGCCACACCCTGAACATGCAATTGATTCATTGACAGGTCCAACCGCAGATGGTCTTGGATTCTTTACATCAGTTTTGAAAAGCTTTATTTCTGGAGGTGTGAAGTAATGTCGCTAGACACCGTAGCTATCGCTCAAGCAAATCCAGATGCAACACAACCATTTGCAGAACTTGGGCTAAAGCCTGATGAATATGCACGCATTAAGGAAATCCTTGGACGGCGTCCAACTTCATCTGAGCTCGCGATGTACTCGGTCATGTGGTCAGAACATTGTTCATATAAATCCTCCAAGGTTCACTTGAAGCAATTTGGTGACAAAGCTGTTAAAACCGACGCACTCCTCGTTGGAATCGGAGAAAACGCGGGTGTTGTCGATGTTGGTCAGGGATACGCTGTAACTTTTAAGATTGAATCTCATAACCACCCATCATTTATCGAGCCATATCAAGGCGCAGCGACTGGCGTTGGCGGAATCGTGCGCGATATTTTGACGATGGGCGCACGTCCGATTGCCGTGATGGATCCACTTCGCTTTGGTCCAGCAGATGCACCAGATACTCGCCGTGTATTACCGGGCATCGTTGCAGGCGTTGGTGGATATGGAAACTGTCTTGGCTTGCCCAATATCGGTGGCGAAGTTGTCTTTGATGAGACGTATTTAGGAAACCCACTCGTTAATGCGCTCTGTGTTGGCGTTATGAAACATAGTGATATCAAGCTTGCAAAGGCGGCTGGCGCTGGAAACTTTGTGGTTTTGTATGGCGCAAAAACTGGTGGCGATGGAATTGGTGGAGTTTCAGTTCTTGCATCCGAGACTTTTGAATCCAAAGGACCTGCAAAGCGCCCTGCTGTTCAGGTTGGAGATCCTTTTGTTGAAAAGGTGTTGATCGAATGTTCACTCGAAATCTTCGCTGAAGATCTTGTTGTTGGTATTCAAGATTTGGGTGGTGCTGGACTTTCCTGTGCAACATCCGAACTTGCATCTGGTGGTTCAGGTGGCATGAAGGTTCAGTTAGAGAAAGTTCCACTACGCGATCCATCACTATCTCCTGAAGAAATTCTGATGTCTGAATCACAAGAGCGTATGTGCGCAATTGTCGAACCCAGCAAGATTGCGCGCTTTCTTGAAATCTGTGCAAAGTGGGATGTCACGGTCACTGTTATCGGTGAAGTTACCGACGGCAAGCATCTTGAAATCACATGGAACGGCGAACTCATTGTTGATGTTCCACCTCGCACAGTTGCACACGATGGCCCGGTTTATAACCGTCCAATGGCGCAACCTGCATATATCAATGAAGTTGCAAAGCAAGTAATCAACGTTCCTATGCCTGCGACAGCAGATGAAATCAAAGC
>CAIPLJ010000058.1 GCA_903865885.1 uncultured Actinomycetes bacterium
AACTCATCTGCATTTCTGACAAGAGATGCTGAAACAACTTCATCATTTGGCTTGAGCGAAATCGCAATAAGACCACCAGTGCGCGGTGAATCGTATTCAACTAGCGGAGTCTTCTTAACAAGTCCGCCCCTTGTTGCAAGAACTAAGAATGGCGCAGCGTTGTAATCTTTAAATGAAAGTACCTGTGCAATCTGTTCATCTGGCTTAAATGCCATCAAGTTTGCAACATGCTGTCCGCGTGCATCACGGCCCGCATCAGGAAGTTCGTGAACCTTCGCGCGATATACGCGGCCTTGGTTGGTGAAGAACAATAACCAGTCGTGGGTCGAGGCAACAAAGAAGTGATCAACAACGTCATCCTGCTTAAGAGCTGCGCCCTTTACGCCGCGGCCTCCACGACGCTGAGACTTATAGAGATCAGCGCTTGTGCGCTTGGAATATCCGCCGCGAGTAATGGTGACAACTGCATCGTTATCTGGAATCAAATCTTCTGCAGAGAAGTCGCCTTCGCTTGCAACAAGCTGGCTACGGCGTTCATCGCCATACTTAGCGATCAATTCTGAAAGCTCTGTCTTAATAATTTCGCGTTGCTTTGATTCTGAAGCCAAGATCGCATTGAGTTCGATGATGTCAGCCATCAAGCCTTCGTACTCATCGTTGATCTTCTGGCGTTCCAACGCTGCAATACGGCGCAACTGCATATCCAAAATTGCATTCGCTTGAATCTCATCGACATCGAGCAACTTCATCAAACCTGTGCGGGCTTCCTCTGGTGTCTTTGATGCGCGGATTAAAGCGATGACGGCATCGAGTGCATCGAGTGCTTTGAGATATCCCTTAAGAATATGTGCGCGCTTCTCTTTTTCGACAAGTCTGAACTTAGTGCGACGAATAATGACTTCAACTTGGTGTTCGATGTAGTACTTAATAAATTCATCAAGGCGCAACGTACGTGGCACACCATCGACAAGCGCCAACATATTTGCACCGAATGTGTCTTGAAGCTGTGTCTGCTTGTAAAGGTTATTGAGGATGACCTTAGGAATTGCAGATGATTGAAGAACGATAACAAGGCGCTGGCCAAGACGTTCGTTACCTTCATCGCGCACATCGGCGATGCCCTTAATCTTTCCATCTTTCACGAGCTCAGCAATTTTCAGCGCTAAGTTATCTGGGTTTACTTGGTATGGAAGTTCGGTGACAACTAAACATGTGCGCTTATTGATCTCTTCAACGTTTACAACTGCGCGCATGGTGATAGATCCACGGCCCGTGCGATAAGCATCTTCAATACCACCGCGGCCAACAATCAACGCCTTGGTTGGGAAATCTGGGCCTTTAACAATCGTGAGCATGTGGTTGAGAAGATCAGGGGAAGCCATATCTGGATGCTCGAGCGCGTAGATAACTGCTTCACCAATTTCACGAAGGTTATGAGGCGGAATATTTGTCGCCATACCCACTGCAATACCTGCAGAACCGTTGACAAGAAGATTGGGAAAACGTGAAGGCAATACATCTGGTTCTTGCGAACGACCGTCATAGTTAGGTGAGAAGTTGACGGTATCTTCATCGATATCGCGCATCATCTCCATCGCGATAGGCGCTAAACGCGCTTCGGTGTAACGCATTGCAGCCGCCGGATCGTTACCGGGTGAGCCAAAGTTTCCATTGCCATCAACTAATGGATAACGAAGTGACCATGGCTGCGCTAAACGAACAACGGTGTCATAGATCGCGGTGTCACCGTGTGGGTGGTAATTACCCATGACATCACCGACGATACGAGAAGATTTGTAATAACCCTTATCTGGACGATACCCGGCGTCATACATCGCATATAAAACACGGCGGTGCACTGGTTTAAGTCCATCACGCACATCAGGCAGTGCGCGCCCGACGATAACTGACATCGCATAGTCGAGATAGCTTCGCGCCATTTCAACTTGAAGATCGACCTTCTCGATTCGGTCGTACGTTACTTCCTCGGGTGTTGTATCGTCGATAGCCATTAGATATCCAAGAACCTAACATCCTTAGCGTTGCGCTGAATAAATGCACGACGTTGTTCGACATCTTCACCCATAAGTACTGAGAACAGATCATCTGCAGCAGCTGCATCATCGAGAGTTACTTGAATAAGAACGCGATGATCTGGGTCCATCGTTGTATCCCACAGCTCTTTTGCTGGCATCTCGCCCAGACCTTTAAAGCGTTGAATTCCATCTTCTTTAGGAAGGCGCTTTCCAGCATCGAGACCGATCTTGATCATGCCATCGCGCTCTTTATCGCTAAATGCGTATTCGACAGAATCTTTTCCGCCCCACTTCAATTTGTAGAGCGGTGGTTGTGCAAGGTAAACAAAACCATTTTCGATGAGAGGGCGCATAAAACGGAATAGCAGAGTGAGTAGAAGTGTGCGGATGTGCTGACCATCGACGTCGGCATCGGCCATCAAAATAATCTTGTGATAGCGAAGCTTTGCGATATCAAAATCATCGTGCACGCCGGTGCCCAGTGCGGTGATAAGTGCTTGCACTTCATTGTTCTGTAGCACGCGATCGATACGCGCTTTCTCAACGTTAAGAATTTTGCCGCGAATCGGTAGAACAGCTTGGTTACGTGAATCGCGTCCACCCTTTTTATAGCCACCCGCAGAGTCACCTTCGAAAATGTAGATCTAGCACTTTTCTGGATCAGTCCACTGACAATCTGCAA
>CAIPLJ010000059.1 GCA_903865885.1 uncultured Actinomycetes bacterium
GCAACTACGACATCACAGTGCAGCAACATTGTTGTACCAACACCCACAGCATTTCCTTTCACTGCTGCCAGCAGTGGCTTAGGAAATTCAAGGAGTGAACCGAGAAACTTCGCGACTCCGGAATCTTCCTCAGTTGGTGGATTGGACATGAAGTCACGAATATCGTTTCCTGCCGTGAAATGTTCACCCTCACTTGTAATTACGACGCAGCGAATTGAGTCGTCTTCAGCTGCATTATTGAGGTGCTGAGCTAACCCGGCATACATATCCCGGGTGATCGCGTTCATCTTCTCTGGACGATTGAGGCGAATAACCAGGGTTTGGCCATGCGTGGATGTGGTTATTTCCGTCATTTGCGCATCTTAAAGGGTGGCGGGGGTAAATCAAAGGATGCTTGTAGGAGCATAATAAAGATAGCAACGGAGAGGTCGCTACCATGGCAAGAGATATAACCATTACTACTAGGGAACTTTCACCATTCGAGCAATTAGTCTTAGGTCTGCTCTGTGAAGGAAAAACAAATTCTGCAATTGCCCGTGAAACTAGCCATACTGAAAAAGTTGTAGAAAATACGATAAGCAGATCTGCTAAAGCTTTTGGAATTACATCCGATGGAGATACAAATATTCGAGTCCTGATAGCACTTGCATTTCGTACTCATTACGGAGATGCAGCATTCGATAATCTCGGAGTTGCGTGTGTACATTCGGTGGTTAATGGCGAAGGTCAGACAATTTGTAATCGCGATATCCACTAACGTTATACATTACCTACATCACATTTTTAGAGGTGCCACCACTCAGTAATTTCAGCTAGGTGCTGGCACTCAGCTTTTTTCTCCACTATCACGTACCTCGGGTATGTAATTTGCATAGCACTTAAATATCTAAGTGCCACGTAAAGGAGAGAAAATAAATGAAACGCAAGAATTTTGACAAGATCGTTACATCAGTGGGCCTTGGACTTTCAGTATTTCTTCTCGTCGCTGCAGCTTTGCTTAATTGGGGAGCCAGTTTCGCAGCTGATTCCGTGAAGAGCCAGCTCGAGAACCAAAATATTTCATTCCCAGCAGTTGAAGGTATGCCTGCAACAACTAAGGCGCAATTGACTAAGTGGGCAGGAATGGCCGTCACAACAGGTCCTATGGCGAAAGATTTCTCAGATCTCTACATCTGGGAACATATGAAGGCCGCATCAATTGCAGCAGTTGGAAAACCTGCAACATACTCTGATGTGTCAGGAATGTATTTAGGTCTTGTAAGAGGTGGAAGTACTGATACTGCTCAAATCGCGAAGTTAGGCGATTTACGTCAAACACTCTTCATGGGAAATACTCTGCGCGGAATGCTTCTTGAAGCATATGCATTTGGAACTATGGGAGTTATTGCTGGATACGGAGCAATTGCAGCACTTGTCGGAGGGCTTGTGATGCTTCTGCTTTCTATCGCAGGGCTTATGCATATTCGTCGCACCCCAGATAGCGCGACGATTTAACCCTCAACTCTTTAACTCTCCGTGAAGACTGAGGGAAGAAGAAACCCCGACCCTGAGCAATCAGGGCCGGGGTTTTCTTATATCTAGAGTTTTAGCGCTCGAGCTTTCCAGAGATGAAATCTTCAGTCTTTACATGAGCTTGCTCATCTGTGTACTGAACTGGAGGTGTCTTCATAAAGTATGAGGAAGGTGAGAGCAACGCTCCTCCGATTTTGCGATCAAGACCGATCTTCGCGCAACGAAGTGCATCGATAATGACGCCTGCTGAGTTTGGTGAATCCCACACTTCAAGCTTGTATTCGAGATTAAGAGGCACATCACCGAATGCGCGTCCTTCGAGGCGAACATAAGCCCATTTGCGATCATCGAGCCATGGAATGTAATCAGAAGGTCCGATGTGAACATTCTTCGCACCCAAATCGTGCTCGAGCTGTGATGTCACAGAATTAGTCTTTGAAATCTTCTTTGATTCGAGGCGATCGCGCTCGAGCATGTTCTTGAAGTCCATATTTCCACCAACATTGAGCTGGTAGGTACGGTCTAGGTGTACGCCACGATCTTGGAACAACTTCGCCATGATGCGGTGAGTGATTGTTGCACCGACCTGGCTCTTGATGTCGTCACCAACGATTGGAAGGCCTGCATCTCTAAACTTCTTCTCCCATACTGGGTCAGATGCGATAAATACTGGAAGAGCATTTACAAATGCGCATCCCGCTTCGATTGCACACGTTGCATAGAACTTTGCTGCCTCTTCTGATCCTACGGGTAGGTAGCAGATAAGAACATCTACTTTCTCTTCCTTGAGGACTGCAACCATGTCGAC
>CAIPLJ010000060.1 GCA_903865885.1 uncultured Actinomycetes bacterium
ATCTTCAACGAGATTATTGAAGTTGTTGAACTTTCAGCAGATGAAGTTACAAAGCTCAATTCAGTTAGCTCTTAATAGCCTTTATTAGGCCCAAATGCCCACGATGTTTCATCGTGGCGGTTGATTGTCCAAAAAGAGTATTTGTTCAGCTCTGGCCTGCCAATCCATTTCTGCGCATCAACACCATCGACCATCAACGCTGTCGCCAGCGCATCACAGATAGCCCCATCAGGACCAATGACAGTTGCAGAACGTGCTCCAATCGCAATTAATCCAGTGTGCGGATCAATGATGTGTGCACCTTTTTCATAATCGCCACTGGTAGCAACTGATCCATCAGCCACATCAAAAATCTTCACAAACTTCTCTGTGTCATCAGGGCTTGCAATACCTATATTCCACGCCTTTATCTCACCGTTATCTGTCGGCTGACCACCCCGCAGAACAATGTCACCTGATGCATTAATCAAGACGTTTGTGCACCCTGCCTCAACAAGCATCTGTGCAGCAACCTCTGCTGCCCATCCTTTAACCAACCCAGATGGATCAAAGCCACCTTCTGCCTTCCAGGGATCAAATGCACCGAGCGTTAACTCGCGCGAGAATTCGCAGAGCGCCCATACCTGTTGCACATAGTCACTTGCATCTTCAATCTTCAATTCGCCACGGCGAATACGCGACACCTGCGAATCAGATTTAAATGTCGAGAAATCTCGATCAACATCGAAGAAGAATTTTTCAACGTCATCGACTGCACTTTCAAGTGATGCTCTATCTAACCCCGAAGATGTCGCATCGACGACAATAACTGTTCCCCAGGTTTCAACAAGTCGTTCTAACCTCACAAACCAGCCTTCGAGATTGCAGATTTCACAGATTGCCAGAATGCAGTTGCGCTAAAGGATGCTTGTGATCGACAGCTATTTCCAATTGCACATGGCAGCTGTTCTGCCGCATATTGCTTAATTTGATCGACAGTAATCTTGCCACTGCTGGCATAAGGAATCAGCGCTGAGAGCGAATTCTGACTCCATGATGATGGAGATTGTGAAGCATTTACATTTGTGATCTTGCCATCTTTAAATGTCACAGTCGCTGTGAGATTTCCATAGTTACGCGCTTGATAAGAAGCACCGGTCACCGTGCCTGAATATCCACCACTGGCAACAGGAGCTGCAGTTGTCTTCGTTGGCGTAGGAGTTGGGGTCGGAGTAGGTGTTGGTGTTGCGCTATGTGTTGCTTGCGCAGTTGCACTCGCACTTGCCGAAGTAGTCGCAGTAGCACTCTTTGTTGCAGCAGCCTTTGTTCGCACTGCCTTCGCACTCTTTGTTGCTGCAGGAGTTGCAACCGGTGTTGATGACGTTGTTGTAGCCGGTGTAGATGATGCCGGAGCAGCTTGCGTAGCAGCAGATGTTGCACCACCTGATGTGCCACCAAGTGATCCGGTCAACGACCCCGTCGATTGAGTAGACGTTATCTGCGGCGGAGTAATTGCTAAGACCGCGCCAAGACCACCGACTGTGCCACCTGCAATTAATAATGCGCGTTTCATGGGGTAACTATGACTTCCAATCCTGAGAAGTATCTGAGCTCATACGGTGTCATCTCTACCAATCCTTACTCGGAGTGGAAAGCGAAGGCCTCATCATGGAAGCGGTTCTTAGGCACACCAAGGTCCTCAGCAGCCTGTTTGACGGTCTCTACAAGCGGTCCTGGGCCACAGATATAGATATCTGAGTCAGAGATACGGGGGACTAGGGCTTTCAGCGCCTGAGCGTTCATCGGATGATCTCGGCGAGAGCCCACCAAGTAATGGACCCGAATCAACCCACCAGAATTAGCCACCAAGTAATCAAGTTCAAGATCGG
>CAIPLJ010000061.1 GCA_903865885.1 uncultured Actinomycetes bacterium
ACCTCGCTTCTCTCCTCCATCCTTATTGTTCTTGGCCTCATTCTTCTAGCCGGCTTATTTGTGGCTGCTGAAATATCTCTCATCTCTCTGCGCGAAAGTCAGATCAAACAGTTGGCCGGACGTGGTCGGCGCGGAGCCAAGGTGGCTGAAATTGCCGCCAACCCAAATAGGCTCTTAGCAGCTCTACAGGTGGGTGTGACGGTTACCGGATTTCTCTCGGCTGCCCTTGGCGCGGAAAAACTTGGCGTCTATGTAATCCCTTGGCTTGAGCGACTCGGGCTACAACCAAAAACTGCCAACGCAACTTCCATTGTCGGGGTTACATTAATCATTGCCTATGTTTCATTAGTGTTTGGAGAACTAGTTCCTAAACGCCTTGCTCTCTATCGCACTGAAACGATTGCACTCGCATCAGCAGATATCGTCAAAGTTCTCACCAACTTATTTAGACCCATTGTCTGGGTGCTCTCTCACTCCACCAACATCGTTGTTCGTATCTTTGGGCTCGATCCAAAGGAACAACGCGCACAAATTTCAGAAGAAGAACTTCTCGATCTTGTTGCAGGACATGCCGCCCTGACAGATGAAGAGCGTGACATTGTGGAAGAAGTCTTCAATGCCTCAGAGCGACAAGTTCACGAAGTCATGGTTCCGCGCACCGAAGTTGATTTTATGGATGCATCTCTCACTGTTGGGAAGGCGATTGCGCTCGCCATAGAAAAGGCGCACTCTCGATATCCCGTTGTTCGTGGATCATCTGATGAAGTCATCGGCTTTATTCATGTGCGCGATCTGCTGGATACATCACTTGCAACAAATAACGCGAAGATTCAAGAACTTGCCCGAAACATTATGTATCTACCTGGAACCAAAGGAATCTTGCCTGCATTGACTGAGATGAGAAGCCAACGTCAGCACCTAGCAATCGTTCTTGACGAATATGGCGGAACTGATGGAATTGTTACTCTCGAAGATCTCGTGGAAACCCTCATCGGCGACATTCGCGATGAATACGACAGCGACGAGACCGAAGTTTCACAGGAATCTCGCACTGGTGACTTTGAGGTAGATGCGTTGATTTCTCTCGAAGATCTATTGGAAGAGACTGGAATTGAGCTTCCCGATGGCCCCTATGAAACAGCAGGTGGTTTTGTGATGCACTATCTCGGTCGAATTCCCGTTGCAAATGATGTCGTCGGAGTCAATGGTCTGCGAATCACCGTGATTTCAATGGAAGGCAAGCGTGCAGGTCGACTATTGATCTCGCGTAACTACTAGGGCATGCGAGAATTACAACCATGAAGCGAGTTCTGTCGGGCATCCAGCCAACGAGTGACTCCTTCCATCTCGGAAATTATCTTGGCGCCGTAAAACAATGGGTAGAGCTACAAGATGGGCACGATGCCTTTTACTGCATCGTTGACCTTCACGCACTTACCGTCGAGACAGATCCAGCGCTCTTGCGAAAGCGCACTCTTGCATCGGCTGCACAACTATTAGCACTAGGAATTTCTCCAGATAAATCAACTCTCTTTGTACAGTCGCAAGTTCCCCAACATAATCAATTGGGTTGGATCATGGAGTGCCTCACTGGTTTTGGAGAAGCTAGTCGCATGACGCAATTTAAAGATAAATCTTCTAAAGCTGGCTCTGACTCAGCTCGTGTGGGTTTATTTACATACCCGATGTTGCAAGCTGCTGACATCTTGCTCTA
>CAIPLJ010000062.1 GCA_903865885.1 uncultured Actinomycetes bacterium
ATGACGGTAAAGACATCCTTCGGAATTCCTGCCTCCAGCGCTAATTCACCTAAACGAATTGCGGTCATCGGTGTGTACTCAGCACGCTTTAAAACAACTGTATTGCCTGCAGCTAGTGCTGGTGCAAATCCCCAGCCAGCAATAGGCATCGGAAAGTTCCAGGGAACAATCACGCCAATAACACCGAGTGGTTCTTTAAAAGTAATATCGATTCCATTAGGTACTGGAATCTGCTTACCGAATAGACGCTCAGGAGCAGCTGAGTAATAATTTAAAACGTTGGCAACGTTATCGGCCTCCCAGAGCGCATTGCCGCGTGTATGTCCTGAGTTCTCGATCTCAAGGGCTGCAAGTTCTTCGCGATGGGCACTGACTACAGATGCGAAAGAACGTAACATCTTTGCGCGATCTCCCGGTGCTACATGGCGCCATGTTTCAAAGGCCTTATATGCGCGCTCGATTGCAGCATCGGTCACAGCTTGATCAGCCAACTCAATTGCTTTCACAACCTTTTCGGTTGCAGGGTTGATTACCTCATATACCGAGGACATATTTTTAAAACCTTTCGAAGTTTCTAAAGAGCTCCCAATCGGTGACAGCCTTGCCATATGCATCGAGTTCGACCTGAGCCATGTTGGTGTAATGCGCCTGTACTTCTGCGCCAAATACTGATTTCACCCACGCGCTTTCAGACCACAACTTCTGTGCTTCCAGCATGCTAGATGGTACTCGCTCTGAATCTGAATCGTATGCGTTTCCTTGGAATGCATCTTCTAACTTCAATTTGCGATTGATGCCATCAAGACCTGCTGCAATGATTCCGGCAACTGCGAGATATGGATTGACATCTCCACCGGGAACTCGGTTCTCAAGTCGAAGTGATTGTCCATGACCCACCAAACGCAGCGCACAAGTGCGGTTATCGCGTCCCCAACGAATTGCAGTAGGTGCAAAAGATCCGGGCACATATCGCTTATATGAATTGATATTCGGTGCAAATAAGAGAGAAATTTCTTTCAAGTGTGCAATCTGTCCTGCGATAAAGGAGCGACCGACATCAGAGAGACCTTGCTCTTTATCAGATTCATCTGCCATCACCATGGATCCATCGAGGCCACGGAATGAGCAATGGATGTGGGATGAGTTGCCTTCCTTCTGATTTGGCTTAGCCATAAAAGTAAGCGCATATCCTTCTTGCGCTGCAATCTCTTTTGCACCGTTCTTATAAATCACATGGTTATCGCAATTGGAGAGCGCATCGCCATATTTAAATGCGATTTCGTGCTGACCAAAGTTACATTCGCCCTTCACGGACTCGACAGTCATGCCGGCGCCAGACATTCCCATACGGATGGTGCGCAGCAACGGTTCAATACGAGATCCACCCATGATGGAGTAATCGACGTTATAGAGATTAACGGGAGTTAAGTCACGATAGGCCTTCATCCACGCTTCTTCGTAGGTATCGTGATAGACAACAAATTCAAGTTCTGTTCCGACCATCGCCTGCATTCCTGCATCGGCGAGAGCCTTGACCTGCTTGCGCAATATTTGGCGAGGAGATGCGACAACATCTGTTCCGTCTAGCCACTGCACATCGGCCAATAACATCGCAGCACCTGGCTGCCAAGGAATACGACGCAAGGTAGAGATGTCAGGAATCATGGCGAAGTCGGCATAACCGCGCTCCCATGATGACATCTCATACCCTGCGACAGTATTCATATCTATATCTGCAGCAAGAAGGTAGTTACAACCTTCGGTGCCGTGCTTGAGCACCTCATCAAGGAAGTACTGCCCATGCACGCGCTTTCCTACAAGACGACCTTGCATATCAGTCATTGCAATGACCACCGTATCTATTGCTCCTGAGCCAATCTCGGAACGGAGCTCTTCAACTGTCATTGCAGCCACGGATATCACATCTCTTTCTTGTAGGTAGCGTGTAGGTAAAACGAATTACTTAGATCGTGCGCTTTGGTCCTGTAAACCACTTCTTCGCTGAGACCTGCCACCAGATCGCAAGGATAAGAAGTGCTCCACCAGTAACGATTGGCGCATAGTTCACAGCTGTCCAGGTGAAGTCTTTATTTCCTGGAGTTCCAGCTGGAGCAATAGGCAATACGAAGTAGATTGTGATGAAGACGATTTCAGCAACTGCCAAAGTTCCCATCCACTTGTACTTCTTACCGAGAGTCCATGCACCTGGCTTAAATGAATCTCCCGCCTTCAAGCGAAGGTAGATAGGAATCATAAATGCGAGATACAGAGAAATTACGCAGACTGAGACAACTGCATAGAAGGCAGTTGGCACACCTGTTGGTGACTTCCAGAGAGCAGGAAGTGTCAACACAACGCCAGCAACTGCAGATGCAAGTACTGCGTTAATTGGAACACCGTGGTTATTGACCTTCTTCCAAAGATTTCCTCCAGGAACTGCGCCATCGCGGCTAAATGCATACATCATGCGTGAACACGATGTAAGGCAAGCAGTAACACAGAAGATCTGGCCCACAGTCGTGATGATCATGAGCAACTTAAACTTCACGCCAGTGCCAAGTGCTGTTGCAAGCACTGCAATGATCGATCCGCCGCCGTATGGGTTGACCTTAGGATCAAATGAGTTGATCACATCTGTATTTGTTGCGACATAAAGGAATGCCATCAACAAGATATATCCACCGATTGCTGAGTAGAAGATCGACTTCCAAATTCCCTTAGCAGATGAGATGTGCGCATCCTTTGTCTCTTCAGATAAGTGAGCAGATGCATCAAAACCGGTAATTGTGTACTGGGTGAGCAAGAAGCCCAACGGAAGTACTAAGTACCAGTAAGTGTGATCACTAAAACCTGAATTATTAATCTTTGTCGTATACATCCAGTGCAGTGACTGATGACTTGATGTTCCAAAGACCAAAATTCCAACAATCAGAGCAGCACCAAATACGTGCCACCAGACTGAGATGTTGTTAAAGGCAGCAAGCAACTTCGAGCTGTAAATATTGATCACAGTTGCGAAAGCAACAACAATCAAGAAAAGCACGAACTGCTGCTTGATGAAATCTCCACCCATGAAACTTGTTGAATAGCTTGGTGCGTAGAGACCAATAATGCTGTTGATAAATCCTGTCACGCCATAACCAACGGATGCGGTTACAGAGACAAGACCGATGAGGTTGAGCCAGCCGGTAAAGAATCCAGCCTTTGCTCCCCCGAGCTTTGCAGCCCACCAATAGATACCACCGGATGTTGGGTATGCAGATGCAAGCTCTGACATACAGAAGCCGATGATGAGAATAAGAGTTGCGATGATCGGCCAGCCGATAGAGATTGCGACTGGTCCGCCGTTATTCCATGCCTGCGCGAATGTTGTGAAACATCCAGCCAAGATGGAGATGATTGAGAATGAGATTGCGAAGTTTGAGAATGAGCTCCAGCTTCGCGTGAGTTCTTGTTTGTATCCAAGTTCAGCTAAGCGGCGTTCGTCTTCATTGAGAGTGCTCATGCAGTAGTAACCCTTCCAGTTAGCGGGG
>CAIPLJ010000063.1 GCA_903865885.1 uncultured Actinomycetes bacterium
CGAGAAGGCAACAGCCCTTGCACGTGCCATGGTGACTCAATATGGAATGACTGAAGTAATTGGTGCGATCAAACTCGGAACCGATGCATCTGAACCATTTATGGGTCGCGATTATGGTCACCAGCGTGATTACTCTGAAAACGTTGCAGCAACTGTAGATTCAGAAATCCG
Organism: uncultured Actinomycetes bacterium; assembly: GCA_903865885.1. GTDB lineage: Bacteria > Actinomycetota > Actinomycetes > Nanopelagicales > Nanopelagicaceae > Planktophila. The sequence goes on from CAIPLJ010000063.1 coordinate 172, forward strand.
TAAACTGATTGAAAATGCCCATCAAGAGGCCTACGACATTCTCGAAGCCAATCGCAGCATTCTCGATGAAATGGTTCTAGAGCTACTCGAGAAAGAGACTCTCAATAAAGAAGAGATCTCTGCGATATTTGCGAAAGTTAAAGCATGGCCAAATCGTCCAGCATGGACTGGTTCTGCAACGCGAATTCCTTCAACGCAACCTCCAGTTGATATTCCAGAACGTGCTGCAGTCTCTGTAGATGCTCCACGTAAAAATCGTCGAGTTAAGAAGACCACGTAAAGTGAGTGATATTTCTTCTGTATCGATGGGGCCAGATGATGGAAGAGCATCACACCCATACGATCAGGAGCGCGCCGAGAAAGCAGTGCGCGAACTACTACTAGCTCTAGGTGAAGATCCAGAACGCGAAGGGTTGAGAGAGACTCCAGCGCGCGTTGCCCGTGCATTTAAAGAGAACTTCGAAGGACTATGGCAGAAGCCAGAAGATGTACTAACAACTACCTTTGATATCGGACATGAAGAACTAGTCATCATTCGAGATATTGAAGTCTTTTCTCATTGCGAACATCACCTGACACCATTTCACGGAGTCGCACATGTTGGATATATCCCAAGTGGGAAAATCACAGGGCTATCGAAAGTTGCTCGTTTAGTCGATCTCTTTGCACGACGCCCACAAGTACAAGAACGCCTGACAACTCAAATTGCTGATGCTCTTGTTGAAATTCTTAATCCAATGGGCGTAATCGTGATTATTGATTGCGAGCATCTCTGTATGTCTATGCGAGGTGTACGAAAGTCACGAGCTCGCACAACGACATCTGCAGTTCGTGGAGTTCTGCGCGATGCAGCAACGCGAGCAGAAGCAATTAGCCTCATTACGAATCGATAAATTCCAATGCTGGTTATGGGGATTCTCAATGTCACACCGGATTCATTTGCCGATGGTGGAAAATATTTAAGCAGTGAAAGTGCAATTGCATATGGCCTTCAAATGGTTGCAGATGGTGCCAATATCATCGATATCGGTGGTGAATCCACCCGACCAGGTGCTGACCGAGTCTCTGAAGATGAAGAACAAGCAAGGGTCATTCCGGTAATACGTGCACTCACTCAGAGCTCTGCAGTTATTAGCATCGACACTATGCGAGCTTCGACTGCAAAACTGGCCGTCGAAGCCGGTGCAACGATTGTCAATGATGTCAGTGGAGGCGCTGCAGATTCTCAGATGTTTGCAACGATTGCAGATCTTGGATGTAAGTACATCCTGATGCACTGGCGTGGACACTCAAAAGATATGAATTCCAAGGCGATCTACGATGATGTTGTAACTGATGTTATTGAAGAGCTCACTATCCAACTCAACAAAGCACTTGCTGCTGGTATCAAAGGCGAGAAGATCATCCTTGA
>CAIPLJ010000064.1 GCA_903865885.1 uncultured Actinomycetes bacterium
ACTGCAATTCTCGAGCGCGGGGTTTCACTTCTTCCTGCAGGTGTTACAGCAGTGGAAGGTGACTTCATCTCAGGAGATACCGTTGAGCTTGCATCAAAGACCGGAAAAGTAATTGCACGTGGCCTTGTAGCATTTGATTCAGAGGAAATTCCGCAGATGCTCGGTCGTTCTACAAAAGAATTAGCTGCATCATTGGGTGCTGAATACGAGCGCGAGCTCGTGCACCGCGATGACTTAGTGCTTCTTTAGTAGTTCTTTTCAGCGATCTGTTTCAATACTGATGCAATTTTCGGCGTAATTCCATCAGAGGACGTTGGCAGATCGCTCAGTTTTACAATCACAGTTTTATTCGCTTTATCTTGATAGATATATTGACCATGAAGACCCAGCATCAAATTAATCCCCGGATACGGATGCCACATCTGCGCGCTATATCCCCATCCGTAATCGAGTGTGACGACAGGCGTTGAGAGTCGCGCCATCCAAGCTTGAGAAGTAATTGCACTTTGCTTTATTTGTCCTTGATTTGAGATGAGCGCTAGGCCAATTCGAGCATAGTCACGGGCTGTTGCATTGAAGCAGCAGAATGCTTTTTCGAGGCCACCCTTGTGGTCAATATTCCATGTTGCGTCATGATCGGCACCCACTCTCTGCCAAATGCGATCGGTAAATTCATCAGAGAGGTTTCGTCCAGTTACCTTCTGAATAATCATTCCCAACAACTGGGTATTGACGCTTCGGTACTCTGGAAAAGTTCCTGGCTCTTCACGCATCTTGCGATTGTGCATTAACCACCAATTGATGTCGGTAGATGCATACATCTGAGCAATCGCAACGCCCCACCCTGAGGGTCCTGATGGATAATTATCTGAAACCCCAATACCTGAATTCATATCAAGGAGATCTCTAATGGTGATCTTATCGAAGGATGTTCCGGCCATGAACTCTGGCAGAATCGAGACAAAAGTATCTGTCTCTTTGATCTTTCCCTCGGCAATTAATTGACCAATTAAGAGTGATGTCATTGTCTTTGCTACAGAGTATGAGGGCAGGATTGAACTCTCTGTCTTTCCATTGAGGTAGGACTCATACGTTATTTTGCCGTCACGAACGATGATGAATGCATTTGTATTTGTCTTCGTAAGAAATTCGTCAAAGGTAATTCTCTTGCCATCATATTTAACGCTTTGGACTGTCTCCGAGTTGCCACTTTTCCAAGGAGCAAATGTCGATGGAGCAGCAACGATGTAGTTGAAGGGCATCAGATCAGGCGTCTTTGAAGCTGGAGCCAGTCCTAGCTTGATCGCGGCGATGGGTTCGGGATAGCGAATCGCCTTTGTTAATCCAAAGAGTGCAAGGTAGATAACGAGTAGGACTACGACGATTCTGCGAATTAATTTCAGCACAGCGAAATCGTAACTCCCGCTAGGCTTATTCCATGGATGCAGTCACACTTGTCGGCGATTTAGCGCTCACAGCGCGCAAGGCTGCCCGCACACTTTCGACTGCAACAGGGGATGAACGTAAGGCTGCACTAGAAGCAATTGCACAAGCGATTGAATCTCGAAGCGAAGAAATACTTGCCGCCAATGAGAAGGATATGGCAAGGGCTCGCACAGAAGGAATGCATCCGCAGATGCAAGATCGTTTATTACTTACTGCTCAACGTATAAGAGATATTGCTGGGGGAGCGCGCCAAGTAGCAGGGCTGCCCGATCCGCTGGGACAAACGCTACGTAAATCAACTCTTCCTAATGGGCTTGAGTTAGAACAGATTTCAGTTCCATTCGGAGTAATCGGAATGGTCTATGAAGCTCGTCCCAATGTCACCGTTGATGCTGCCGTCATCTTATTGATGTCAGGTAATGCAGCCCTTCTTCGAGGTTCATCAACTGCTAGTAATAGCAACGAGATTCTGGTTAAGGTGATGAGAGATGCGTTAGCTGCTACAAAGATATCTCCTGATGTCATTCAACTCGTTCCCTCCGAAGATCGCGCCACCACAAAGGCGCTACTTACCGCTCGCGGAAAAGTGGATCTGGTGATTCCTCGCGGCAGTGCAGCACTTATCCGAATGGTTGTCGATGAATCAACTGTGCCTACAATCGAAACTGGTGCAGGTGTTTGCCATGTATTCGTTGATGAATTCGCAGATATTGAGAAGGCGCTACCAATCTTGATTAACTCAAAGACTCATCGCCCTAGCGTTTGCAATGCAGCAGAGACACTTCTGGTTCATAAGGCAATTGCTCCAACATTCTTGCCAATGGCGCTGAAGGCGCTCAGCGATGCTGGGGTTATTCTGCACTCTGATGCAACTGCCCAGAAAGTTGCAGATACCTTCAAGATTGCATCCACTCTTGCAACGGATGCGAATTGGTCTACTGAGTACGGTGTTCTTGAGATGAATGTGGCAGTCGTTGATTCAGTTGATGCTGCGGCAGATCACATTGCTCAATACGGCACCAATCACACAGAGGCGATAGTTACTGAAAATAAAGCCAATGCAGCCCGCTTTATCGCACTCTCAGATTGCGCAGCAGTCATGGTCAACACATCGACGCGATTTACTGATGGCGAGCAGATGGGCTTTGGTGCAGAGATCGGAATCTCAAATCAGAAGTTGCATGCACGCGGTCCAATGGGGCTTGAGGCAATGACTACAACCACCTGGATAGTTACGGGTACAGGTCAGATTCGCATCTGATTCGGTTTTTCTCCCCAAAGTTTATAGACTCACCTTATGAGCAGCCTCTCCCGCGATGATGTCGCAAAGCTTGCAGGCCTAGCCCGCATCGAGATGACTGAATCAGAACTCGTCGAACTCTCATCACAATTTGGAATGATTCTCGATGCTGTAGCTCGTGTACAAGAGATGGATCTATCGGGCGTGAAAGCAACATCGCACCCACAACCACTCGAAAATATTGCACGCCCCGATGTAGTTCTTCCAAGCCTTTCACCTGAAGATGCCTTATCTGGAGCCCCTGCTCAAGAAGAATCTCGTTTCCGCGTTCCTCAAATATTGGGTGAAGCTGAATGATTCATCAGAGCGCAGCGCAGATGGCCGATGCTCTTGCAAAGGGCGAGACAACATCTGTCGAACTTACTCAGGCACACCTTGATCGCATTGCAGCCGTTGATGGCCAAGTAAAAGCATTTCTTCACGTTGATACAGAAGGTGCGCTAGCGCAGGCAAAAGACGTTGATGCTCGCCGTAAGAGTGGAGAAAAACTTTCACCTATTGCAGGTGTTCCACTGGCCCTGAAAGATGTTCTTGCGCAGAAAGGTGTTCCAACCACTGCAGGTTCAAAGATTTTGCAGGGATGGCGCCCACCGTATGACTCAACAGTTGTCAGCAAACTTAAAAGCGCTGGTGTTGTCATCATGGGTAAGACCAATATGGATGAATTCGCCATGGGTTCATCGACAGAAAATTCTGGTTACGGTCCAACATTTAATCCATGGGACTTAACCCGCACACCTGGTGGTTCATCAGGTGGATCTGCAGCGGCAGTCTCTTCCTTTGAAGCACCCCTTGCCATTGGTTCCGATACCGGTGGATCGATTCGCCAACCGGCAGCGCTCACAGGAATTGTTGGTGTCCGTCCCACATACGGCGCAGTTTCACGTTTCGGATTAATTGCATATTCATCAAGCCTTGATCAAGCAGGTCCATTTGGTCGCACAGTCTTAGATACAGCGCTACTTCACGAAGTCATGGCTGGCCATGATGTGCGTGATGCAACAAGTATCAATGCACCAGTTCCTGCAGTCGTAAACGCTGCAAAGAGTGGCGATGTTAAGGGAATGAAGATTGGCGTTATCAAGCAGTTGCAAGGAGAGGGATATCAAAAGGGCGTGCAGTCACGCTTTGATGAATCACTTCAGGTGCTTGCATCCCTTGGTGCTGAAATTGTTGAAGTAGATTGCCCAAGTTTTGAGTACGCACTTGCTGCCTATTACTTAATCGCTCCATCTGAGTGTTCATCAAACCTCGCACGCTTTGATGCGATGCGTTATGGACTTCGCACAGGCGATGTTGACGGTGCATCTGCAGAAGCTGTTATGAGTGCAACCCGTGATGCTGGCTTTGGCCGTGAAGTTAAGCGCCGCATCATCCTTGGAACATATGCACTGTCATCAGGTTACTACGACGCTTACTACGGCAGCGCGCAGAAGATTCGCACACTGATTATTCAAGATTATGCAAAGGCATTTACTAAGGCTGATGTATTGGTCTCACCAACTGCGCCAACAACTGCATACAAGATTGGCGAGAAGGTCGATGACCCGATGGCTATGTACTTGGGCGATGTAGCAACAATTCCAGTAAACCTTGCAGGAATCTGTGGAATGTCTCTTCCTGCAGGTTTGGCCGATGAAGATAGCTTGCCCGTTGGATTCCAAATCATGGCACCTGCAATGCAGGATCAGCGTCTATACCAAGCAGGCGCAGCACTCGAAGCGGCACTTCTTTCTAAGTGGGGCGCACCGATACTTTCTAAAGCTCCTGAGTTGAAGGGAGCGAAGTAATGGCTCTTCCAACATACGACGAAGTTATCGCAAAGTGGGATCCGGTATTAGGTCTTGAAGTTCACGTCGAGCTCAATACTGCGAGCAAGATGTTCTGTTCATGTGCCACTGAATTCGGTGCAGCACCAAATACTCAGACATGCCCTGTCTGTTTGGCACTTCCCGGAGCACTTCCTGTTGTCAATGAAAAGGCGATTGAATCAACGATTCTTATTGGTCTTGCTCTCAACTGCAAGATTGCTCCCTATAGCCG
>CAIPLJ010000065.1 GCA_903865885.1 uncultured Actinomycetes bacterium
CACTGTGGTGAGTAAATGCTCGGTATAAACCAATTGCTCCAAATGCAATCACAAAATACAGAGCACTCCACTTTGTCGCCATTGCGCAACCCAGGGCAATACCAGTCCACCAATATCTGCGAGTAATAAAGAGATATGTTGCAAAGAGAATAAAGAAAGCTAAGAAGTTATCTAGAAGTGCGGTGCGAGAGTGCACAAGTGCTAGGCCATCGAGTGCCATCAGTGCACTTGCGAGAGCTGTAAGAAAGGTATTTCTAAAGAGGCGATGAGCAATGCGTGCAATGAGAAGAATCATGAGCGATCCAACGAGTGCAGAAGTTATTCGCCATCCGAATCCGTTATCTCCAAAGAGTTTGATTCCTAATCCAATGAGCCACTTTCCAAGAGGAGGATGAACTACAAACTCTGGTTTTGAACCCGATACTTCGACTCCGTATTTGAGAAGATCACGAGCGCCATCTACGTAGTAGAGCTCATCGAAGATAAAAGTATTGATGCGCCCAAGATGAATTACGCGAAGAAAGAATGAGATGAGTGCGATAACGATGGGAGCAATCGCTGCAAACATGATTGAAGAATATGGGATGATTCGCATATGGCCCTAGTTCTTGCAGCGACTCCACTGGGGAACCCGCTTGATGCGAGCCAGCGCCTTAAAAGCGCAATTGCATCTGCAGATGTTATTGCGGCTGAAGATTCACGCAGATTTCACAGATTAGCCTCAGACCTCGGGGTCACATTTACAGCGCGCATCATCTCCTTCTTCGAAGGTAACGAGACTGATCGCACTCAAGAAATATTGTCGCTACTGCGCGAAGGTAAAGAAGTTCTAGTTGTTACTGATGCCGGAATGCCAACTATTAGTGATCCGGGCTTTCGTTTAATGCGCGATGCAATCGCTGAGAATTTACCTACTCTTGTTATTCCAGGACCTAGTGCGCCGACAATGGCGATTGCACTTTCTGGTCTTCCTACAGATCGATTTACCTTTGAAGGATTCGCTCCTCGTGCACAAGGTGCACGTCGCGCTTTCTACGAAAAGTTACGTTTTGAAGAGCGCACAATGGTTATCTTCGAAGCACCCCATCGCTTATTCGAAGCCCTGCAAGATGCAGTTGCAATATTCGGGGAAGATCGCAAGGCAGCTATCTGTCGTGAGATGACTAAGACCTATGAAGAAACTATTCGCGGCACCATTGCTGATTTGATTGCATGGTCGCAAAGCCGCGAAATTCTTGGCGAAATCACACTTGTATTTGCAGGAGTTGAAGAAGGTTCTGAAATCAAGACTGCAGATGATGCAGTGGCCCGCGTTCGTGAATATGAAGCAGCTGGAATGGACCGCAAGGGTGCAATTGCCACTGTGGCCGATGAATTCGACCTTCCCAAGAAGATCGTTTATGCAGCGGTAGTCGATGCGAATAAGATGAGCAGATGAAGTCTTTCTACCTGACTACGCCGATTTACTATGTAAATGATGCGCCGCATATTGGCCATGCATATACAACGGTTGCCGGTGATGTTCTTACTCGTTGGCATCGCCAGCGCGGAGAATCTGTCTGGTTCCTTACAGGAACCGACGAACATGGTCAGAAAGTTATGCGCACCGCAGAGCAGAATAATGTGGCGCCACAAGCATGGGTCGATAAGTTAGTAGCAGATGCGTGGAAACCCAATTGGAAAGCGCTCAATATTGCAAACGATGATTTTATTCGTACCACTGAACCACGCCATACAGAGCGAGTTCAAAAGTTTTTGCAGTCGCTGAAAGATTCTGGCCATATCTATGCTGGTAAATATGAAGGCCCATACTGCGTTGGTTGTGAAGAATTTAAGCTACCTGGCGATCTCATTGATGCAGATGGAGAGAAACTCTGTCCCATTCATAGCAAGCCAGTCGAACTTGTCAATGAAAATAACTGGTTCTTTAAGTTATCTGAATTTACTCAGCCGCTTCTAGATCACTATAAAAATAACCCTGAAGCATGCCAACCCGAAAGTGCGCGCAATGAAGTTGTCGCATTCCTTGAAGGTGGAGTCTCAGACCTTTCAATCTCTCGCTCGACATTTGACTGGGGAATTCCAGTTCCGTGGGATACCGACCAAGTTGTCTATGTCTGGTTCGATGCGCTGCTTAACTACGCAACAGCTGTAGGGCTTACTGATGCGTCAGATTCTGAAGGTGGCAAGAAGTTTGCCGCTACATGGCCTGCAGATGTTCACCTGGTTGGAAAAGATATCTTGCGATTCCACGCAGTTATTTGGCCAGCGATGTTGATGGCTGCAGGTGTTGATATTCCCAAGAAAGTTTTTGCACACGGCTGGTTGCTTGTCGGTGGCGAGAAGATGAGTAAGTCAAAGCTCACCGGTATTGCACCTTCTGATATCACCGATCACTTCGGTGTTGATGCCTTCCGTTACTACTTCTTGCGCGCAATTCCATTCGGCAGCGATGGATCTTTCTCTTGGGAAGATATGAGCGCTCGGTACACATCTGAGCTTGCAAATGATTTCGGTAACCTTGCATCGCGCCTTGCTGCGATGATTGAAAAATATTGCGGTGGGAAAATCCCAGCGGTAGCTAAAGATGCTGATTTAGCTGCTTCACTTCAGGCAACTGTCGAGAAGGCAGATGCTGCAATGGTTGCTCTCGATTTCCAAGGCGGAATCAATGCCGTGATGGATTACTGCAAGCAAGTCAATGGCTATGTCACCATAAAAGAGCCATGGATACTTGCAAAAGATCCAGCAAACCAATCAATCCTTGAAGATGTTTTATATAACACTGCTGAATCACTGCGCGCACTCGCTGTATTGCTTCACCCAGTAATGCCTGCAACCACAGAGATCCTGTGGGAATCACTCGGTGCGAAGGCAACACTGGGTGAAATCGGCAAGCAGCACATCTCAAAGGTTGCGACCTGGGGTCAGTTACCACAAGGTGCAATCGTGACAAAGACTCCGGTCTTATTCCCACGGTTAGAAGTTAAAGAGTAATTTCCCTATGGCCGATCGCCACAATCGCGATATAGATCGTCAACCGGCTCCGCTGCCAGAACCTCTTCCTGTTCCTACCGTTGATGCGCATGCACATATTGAGATCGTTACCAATGAAGCTCCAGATTCAGATGCAGTGCGCCAAGTTCTCGATGATGCAAAGTCAGTCAATGTCGATCGCATAGTGCAGGTTGGATATTCAGCAGAACAATCTCAGTGGTGTGTTGATATGGCAAACACTTTTCCCGGCCGCGTACTTGCAGCAGTTGCACTTCACCCCAACGAGGCACCGGTAGTCCCAGATCTTGAAGCTGACTGGAAGATCATTGAGAAGCTTGCGCAGGAGCCACGTGTGCGTGCCATCGGTGAAACCGGACTTGATTACTTTCGCACAGAACCGGCACTGCGCAAGCGCCAACAAGAATCTTTTAAATGGCACATTGATTTAGCAAAGCGCACAAACAAGGCGCTCGTTATTCATGATCGTGATTCCCACGAGGATGTTCTCTCCATCTTGCTTGAAGTTGGCGCCCCAGAAAAAACTGTCTTTCATTGTTTCTCAGGCGATGTCGAAATGGCTAAAACCTGCGTCGATCGCGGATATATCTTGTCCTTTGCAGGAACAATGACATTTAAGAATGCGCCAGCGCTGCGCGATGCCGTCAAACTTGTTCCACACGATCAATTATTGGTCGAGACGGATTCACCATTTTTAGCGCCGATGCCTCACCGCGGAGCCCTTAATACACCAGCTCAAATTGCCAATATCGTGCGCGCAATGGCTGCCGAACGCAATGAAGATGTTGCAGAACTTGCCACCGCCTTATCTGTAAATGCCGAACGTATCTTTGGATCTTTTGCATGAGTCTTTTAGGGGCAGCAGAAATACGCGAGCTTGCAGCATCTCTAGATCTCAAACCTTCTAAATCGCTGGGACAGAACTTTGTTCATGATGGCAATGTCTGCCGAAAGATAGTTCGCACCGCAGGTCTTACATCCACAGATATCGCACTTGAAATTGGTCCGGGTCTTGGCTCGCTCACTCTTGCAATGCTGGAGGAAGCTCAAGCTGTTCTTGCCGTTGAAATTGATTCACGCCTTGCCACACAACTTCCCATCACAGTTGCAAAGCACTCTGATCGCGCAGACAAGTTAACTGTAATCAATCAAGATGCGCTCACACTGAAGCAACTTTCTTTGGAACCCACAGTCCTGATTGCTAACTTGCCATATAACGTCTCTGTTCCTGTATTTCTTCACCTACTGGAGATTCTTCCTTCGCTGCGAAGTGGTGTCGTGATGGTGCAAGCTGAAGTTGCAGATCGACTTGCTGCAAAACCAAATTCAAAAGAATATGGAATTCCTAGCGTTAAAGCTGCATGGTGGGCTGATGTCACAGGAGCAGGATCGGTATCGCGCAATATCTTCTGGCCACAACCAAATGTAGATTCCAAGCTCGTTGGGTTTAATCGACGAGCAACACCGGGTGATGAAGAACTTCGCAAGAAGGTATTTGCGATTATCGATTTGGCTTTTGCCCAACGTCGCAAGATGCTCCGCTCTGCTCTTTCATCCATGTATGGCGGATCGGCGGCGGCAGAATCAGTGTTGAATGCAGCGGGAATCGACCCGACACTTCGTGGAGAAGCACTTGATATCTCCGCCTTCTGCGCCATTGCATCACAGCGGGTAGAGTCTTAACGTGGCCCATAGTTCAGTAACAGTGCGCGTACCTGCAAAAGTTAATCTGCAATTATCTGTGGGACCACGCGAAGCAGATGGATATCACAACCTTGTCTCTGTCTTTCAAGCTATCTCTATCTTCGATGACATTACCGTCAGTAAATCCAATCCTGGCAGTGGAGTCACCATCTCTGTCACAGGCGAGCACACCCATGGTGTTCCAGAAGATCACTCAAATCTTGCAGTGAAAGCTGCACAGCTCATTGGTGAGAAATTCGACTTTGCTGCAGATGTACATATTGAAATTAAGAAATCAATTCCTGTTGCAGGAGGCATGGCTGGCGGAAGCGCAGATGCTGCAGGCACTTTAGTTGCGATGGATTCACTCTTTCAGCTCGAGATGTCTCGCGAGGAGTTACATGCGCTGGGTTCAGAGCTTGGTAGCGATGTCCCTTTCATGATCTCTGGTGGAACTGCAATCGGACAGGGCCACGGTGATCAACTCACTGCTGCACTTTCTCGCGGCACATATCAATGGGTATTGGCTCTTTCAAGCGTTGGATTATCGACTCCTGCTGTCTATGCCGAATGCGATCGCATGCGCGCAGAGATGGAAATTGCAGCGCCACAGGTCTCTGATGCCTTGATGCAATCACTTCTTGCAGCAGATGCCGAATCGGTAGGCCGCGCACTTACAAATGATTTACAAAACGCTGCATGTTCATTGCGACCGGCCCTCAGCCTTGTACTTGAAGTAGGCCGCGATTACGGAGCCCTGGGTGCAATAGTTTCAGGTTCAGGTCCCACAGTTGCTTTCTTAGTTGCAGATGAAGATGCCGGCCTTGATTTAGCTGTGGCCCTTACAGCAAGCGGAGTTGTGGGAAGCGTTGCAAGAGCACATGGCCCCGTGCACGGAGCCAAGGTTCTTTAATTTGGGTTATTTAGTTTTCGTCAAATTCAGTAACGAGTGTGCTCAGTAGTTCAGCCAAAGTATCGCGATCTTTTGCTGTTAGAGCTTTGAGTAGCTTTCTCTCATTTTCTAATAAATCCTCAAGCGCTGAATCAACCGCACGCACACCTGCCTTTGTCAGTGTGACTAGGGAACCGCGTCCATCATCTGGATCTTGTTCGCGAGTGATGAGGTGCAACTCTTCAAGACGATCTAAGCGATTTGTCATTGTTCCGCTGGTAACCATCGTCTCTTGCATCAATTGACCCGGAGATAGTTGATGTGGCGCACCTGCGCGACGAAGTGCTGCAAGAACATCAAAGCCCCAGTTTTCAAGATCACCGAATGCATCGCGCCGTGCAATATCGAGATGGCGCGCAATTCGCGTGATGCGACTGAGCACAGAGAGGGGAGATAGGTCGAGATCTGGCCGCTCGCGCTTCCAGGCCGCTATGAGGCGGTCTACTTCATCTCGATTGTTCTGCATAATGGAGCGAGTTTAGTGGTCGCGAGCACTACCGAATATAAGGGAGAATATAGGTTCCGCCATTGTGTAGTGGCTAGCACATGGGCCTTTGAAGCCCAGGGTCCAGGATCGATACCTGGTGGC
>CAIPLJ010000066.1 GCA_903865885.1 uncultured Actinomycetes bacterium
CGTGTGCGCTCGCCATTGCGGACTTCAATGAAGTAGCCTTTCTCCGGCAAAGCATTGTCTGCATCTTCCTTGCTGAAATGAACACTCTTCGCTCTTACTCCTCCTTCCTTTTTGACTGCGTAGGTTGTGGGCTTCTCCCACATATCTGTTGTTGAGCATGGTGGCAGATCGCCTTCTGTTTCCGATTCAAAAAATGCTTCGCTATGCATACGGATACGATCTTCAATAAACTTTTGCCGCTGTTCCATAGTCCACAAGGGAATGTCAATGACAGCAACTGGTGCTGACGGATAGTTTTCCTTCTCCGCATCACGAGATGCCCAATCACGAATGATTGCAACGATCTGCAACTTCTTAACCGGCTCCTTCTTTACTTTCTCCACTAGCCATGCGTAGATGTTTAGCTGGTTGTGCCAATCATCCTTCTCATTCATAACAGACCATGCGCCCGTTACTTTGTAATCGCTGATGATGATTCCGTCTTCTTCTACTTCCTGCAAATCAATAGCGCCGCTGATCGTCCAGCCATCCACTTCTGAGAACAGGCGCTGCTCTACAAGGTGGTGTTCGTCTTTGCCATGCTCCAAGATGTTGTGAACGGCAGAACCAAACAAGGCCCATACCATTTCACTTACGTCCTGCTCATTTGCAGATCGCGTTGCTAATAACCTCTGCGCAACAACTGCTCCAACTCTTGATCAAAAGAAAACAGATCACTTCTCACGCTGTCACTTAACTGAGGCAGAACTTGTGAAAGCCCGCACAGAAATTGGTGGCAACTAATGACTCAGCCGATTCTGAAAATTGAAGGGCTGAAGAAGCACTTTGCCATCACAGCAGGTGGTGCATTTTCTAAGTCGAAGGCAACCGTCAAGGCTGTCGATGGCATTGACCTTGAGATCTATCCAGGTCAGACCATTGGCCTTGTAGGCGAATCTGGCTGCGGTAAGACAACTGCAGGTCGCACCATCTTGAAGTTATACGAGCCAACTGAAGGCACGATTACCTTTGAAGGTCGCGATATCACCAAGCTCTCTCCAAAAGAGATGAAGCCACTACGCTCGCAGATGCAGATGATCTTCCAAGATCCATTCGCATCGTTAAACCCACGCCACACAGTCGGAACTTTGATTGGTGCAGCATTTGAAATTCAAGGAGTAACACCCGAAGGTGGCGTAGAAGCTGAAGTGCAGCGCCTCATGAAACGTGTGGGCCTCAACCCTGAGCACATCAACCGTTATCCGCACGAGTTCTCGGGTGGTCAGCGCCAACGTATCGGTGTTGCTCGCGCCATTGCTCTGCGTCCAAAGTTGATCGTTGCAGACGAGCCAGTTTCGGCACTCGATGTTTCTATCCAGGCGCAGGTCGTTAACTTGCTGGAAGATCTTCAAGATGAATTTAATATGGCCTACATCTTTGTGGCCCACGATTTATCTGTCGTTCAGCACATCTCAGATCGCGTCATTGTCATGTATCTCGGCAAAGTGATGGAGGAGGCCGACAAGGTCGATCTCTTTACCCATCCTCGCCATCCATACACAAAGGCTCTGCTCTCTGCAGTTCCTGTTGCAGATCCGATTAAGGGCCGCAAGCGCGAACGTATTATCTTGCAGGGAGATCTTCCAAGCCCAGTAAATCCACCATCTGGCTGCGTCTTTAATACTCGCTGCTGGAAGGCGACAGATAAGTGCCGTACTGAAGTTCCACAGTTACTGCAGATTGGTACTAATCACAGAATTGCATGTCATTACCCAGAAGATTAGTGAGCACATAAAAAAACCCCGACCATGTGGTCGGGGTTTTTTTATGTAAAACGAGTTATGCGAGCTTGCCTTCGACAGCAACGTTGGATCCGCCGATGCGCACAATCAGGTTGAGTGGATCGCCTGCTGCAGCTTGGCAACCAACGCCATACTTGTAGCTTGCTTCTGCTCCAGCCTTAAGTGGATCAGTTGGTGCACCATTAATATCTTGATCTCCCAATAAATCGAAGCAGACATTTGAACCAGAAGCTGCCTCAAGAGATACAGTGCTGAAATCAAGTGCGCCCTTTCCACCATTTTTGATTGTGACGGTGAAGAAGTTGGCAGTCTTTGCCTTCTGATCGTAATTGGTCATAAATTGTGATGGAGTAAAACGCGTAGGTGATGAGACGGTGACAGTTACACCGCCACCGAGATCGAGTGGCTTATCGAAACCGATAGTGGCCACTGGAGCCTCATTTTGAACCAGAGTCGTCTTATCCTTAGGAATCGATGGTCCTTGATTGGTCGCAGAGCGAAGGATTGCTCCACCGATAAGGATTACGACAGCGATGATGATCCACTGCTTACGAGAAAGTTTTTTCATGGTCGAAATCCTACCTTTACCAAATCCGAACGCGCTCGTTAGGCGCAAGCCAAAGTTGGTCAGCCTCAGTTAGCGCGAAGGCGTCGTAGAACTCCTGGACATTGCGGACAATCTGGTTGCAGCGGAATTCATCGGGTGAGTGCGGGTCGATTGCGATACGGCGGCGTACTTCTTCGGGGCGGTTCTTATTGCGCCATGAATGCGCATAAGAAAGGAAGAAGCGCTGATCACCCGTAAATCCATCGATCACAGGGCTTTGCGCGCCCTTGAGAGCCAATCTGTAGGCCTTATAGGCGATTGCAAGGCCACCTAGGTCACCAATGTTCTCACCGAGTGTGAAGGCGCCATTGACGTGGATATCAGGTGTGCTCTCAGGTGAGAGCGCATCAAATTGCTTTACCAATACGCTGGTGAGCTCTTCAAACTTTGCGCGGTCGATATCCAGCCACCAATCGACCATGTTGCCATCGCCATCGTATTTAGATCCCTGGTCATCGAAGCCGTGGCCGATTTCATGGCCAATCGTTGCGCCGATTCCGCCGTAATTGGCAGCCATATCTGCTTCGAGATCAAAGAACGGTGGCTGCAAGATTGCAGCAGGGAAGACAATCTCATTGGCCAATGGGTTGTAATAGGCATTAACGGTCTGAGGAGTCATATGCCATTCATCGCGATTGACAGGTGCGCCAATCTTTGCGATGGCATAGGCATGATCGAACTCTGCGATGCGCCAGAGGTTGCCAATCAAATCATCGGCTGAAATCTGCAAGCTCGAATAGTCGCGCCACTTATCGGGATAGCCAATCTTGGGCGTGAATTTCTTTAACTTCTCAAGGGCCTTCTCTTTGGTGACATCAGACATCCATGGAAGTTCGAGAATGCTCAGGCGATATGCCTCGAGCAGGTAATCGACTAAGACCTTCATCTCAGCCTTTGCTCTTTCAGGGAAGTACTTCTCGACATAGACCTTGCCGATGGCCTCTCCGAGTGCGCCCTGCGTAACTGATACACCGCGCTTCCAGCGATCGCGAATCTGTGGAGTGCCAGATAAAGTCTTTGCATAGAACTCAAAGTTCTGCTGAACGATATCGTCGGTAAGAAAAGCGGCGCTCGCAGAGACAAGATTGAGTTTGAGCCAAGCAATCCATGATTCGCGATGGGCATCGAAGTTGCCGAGCATCGCCGAGACAGATTCGAAGAACGATGGCTCGCAGACAACCAACGTTTCGAAGGCCTTTGCTGGAACCTTTGCATGGGTGGCCCAGGTGTCGAATAAGAAGTGTGGGGCAAGGCTTTCAAGCTCTGCCCGTGAGTACTTGTTATAGGTCAGAGTTGCATCTCGATCTTTTACCTGATCCCAGTGATGGGTTGCAATCTCTGTCTCGAGTGCGAGAATCTTTGCGGCAAGAGCTGGACCATCTGCAATCCCGACAAGGGCACACATCTTTGCAACGTGGCCCAGGAAGGCTTCGCGGATCGATGCAAATTGTTCTTCGCGATAGTAGGACTCATCGGGCAGAGATAGACCGCCTTGGCCGATATAGAGAATATTGGTATTGGAATCCATTGCATCGGGATAGATAGCAGCCCCAAAGATTCCGCTGATGCCGCGCATTTCAAGGCGAGCCATGACGGTGATAAATTCATTTAAATTTGAAATGCCATCGATGGCAGTAAGGTCATCGACGATAGGTGAAATTCCACGAGCCTTGATGGCATCGGTATCCATAAATGATTTATAGAGGTCGCCAATCTTCTGGGCCTCACCTTTACCGGATGCAGTCTCGATAATGTCGCGAACTTGAGCCTCTGCCTCATCATGAAGTTTGCGGAAGATTCCATCGCTGGAACGGTCAGCCGGCATCTCGTATTCGCGGACCCACCTGCCGTTGTAGTGGCGAAAGAGGTCATCTTGGGGACGGACCAATGGGTCCAGTGAAGCGCTATCGATTCCTGATGTGAGGCTCATGTCATCCAATTCGCGTGAAGATAAGTAGTTGAAAGTTCAACGTATTCTACTTCTGCCCTACACTTGTGCGCATGGCAGGGCAAAACGCTACAACACCACGCTGGCTCAGCGCTTCTGAAATGAAGGCTTGGCGCCGCTACATCATCGCAAGTCGCAGACTCCTTGAGGCCCTCGACTTCGACCTTGGCCACCACGAACTTTCTATGGCCGATTACGAAGTTTTGGCACAGCTCAGTGATGCCCCAGATCGCAAGATGCGAATGAGTGAATTGGCAGAGATGGCAATGCTCTCTCGATCTCGTCTTTCTCACCGCATCAAGGTGATGGAGAAGGCAGGCTGGGTAAAGCGCGAGCCATGTCCTATCGATAAACGTGGCTACTTTGCAGTGATGACGGCCAAGGGGTGGAAGGCGATTGTTGCCGCAGCACCCGACCATGTTGAAAGCGTGCGCAGCAGGTTTATCGATCACCTGACTAAAGAAGATCAACGAGTGTTATCTGAGATATTTGAACGCATTACTGATTCATTGAAAGAGAACCCCATAGAAGATTAAATAAAAAACCCCGCCAGTTACCTGGCGGGGTTTTTTATAAGTAACTAATTACTTAGCTGCTGCCTTCTTGCGGCGGCGGCGCTTTGGAGCAGCTGTTGAAGCTGCCTTCTTCTTACGACGCTTTGGAG
>CAIPLJ010000067.1 GCA_903865885.1 uncultured Actinomycetes bacterium
CTTCACAGTTTCGTCGCTGATTACCCAGGTTGGGAAAGCAAGGGTTGCTGTTGTTTCCGCGATTTCATACCCCTTGGTCTCCCAGACCTTAAGAAGTGCATCGAAGTACTGATCAACAAAGTCAGCAAGGATTTCGTGGTGGATGTTCTCGTTAAATCCACGACACATATACGCGTGAATTGTGTTGGATAAATTATCTGTTGTAATCGATGCAAATGCCTTCGCTTTTGCATCCTTTGTTGGAATCGCTGCATAGGCATAGGCGTTGTACTGCTTGCCGTGTGCAGTCATATCTTTTGCAGACTCTGCTTCAATTTCAGCTGGTCCGAATATTCCGCGCTTTACGCCGCACAAGAAGAGGTACCAACGTTGGTCGGCATCAAGGACAAGACCCTTTTCAGAACCATCGAGCATCGCCTTGATCTTTTCGAAGTGGGCGGGAGTAATTGCATTGTTTGCAAATGCGCGAGCAAGTTGCAACTGGTGATCGCTACCTGGGGCAGCGGCTGCAAGCATGAGAGCTGTTGCATCAGCAACCTGTGTGCGTAGTCCATCGCGCTTTGCAGGGTTGGCATATGCCCACAGTGCAGTTTCTAATTGGATATATGTTGCGGCAACAATCGAGATATCTGTTTCAGTCTTGAGCGCATTGAGAGCGATAGCGACGTAATCAGATGTTGCAAGCTCGCCATCGCGACATGAATCCCAGAGCGATGCCCAGATAAGGCCGCGTGCGAGTGAATCATCGAGTGTGCCCAGATGGCTCTTCATCGTTGCGATAGAACGTTCATCAAAGCGCAACTTTGCATATGTCTGATCCTTATCATTTATAAGAACGAGATCTGCAAGCTTCTGACCAGCAAGTTCTTTCACATCTGTCAGTGCGCCAGCAACATCGAGTTCCACGCTGGTGCGGCGGGAGAGCTTGCCATCTTTGATATCAAAGAGACCAACGTGCAGACGGTGGGGACGAAGTTCCTTAGAACCAACAGGCATGGTCGGAGCTTCTTGTTTGATACCGATTGACTTATATGTATCGCCATCGATTTCAATGACAGGACGCAAGGTATTTACACCTGCTGTGCGAAGCCATGTTGATACCCATGGATTTAAGTCGCGACCTGATGCTGCTTCAAGCTGATCAATGAGATCTTTAAGAGTTGTATTTCCATATTGGTGCTTTGCAAAGTAGAGACGAAGTCCCCTAATAAAGTTATCGCGACCCACATGTGCAACGAGCTGTTGCAATACAGATGCGCCCTTTGCATAAGAGATTCCATCGAAGTTTGTGCGCACTGCATCGAGATCTTCCATCTCAGTTGCAATTGGGTGAGTAGTGGTCAACTGATCTGCGCGATATGCCCAGTTCTTGCGAAGTGAGTTGAACTCAGTCCACGCATGTGTGTACTTCGTTGATTCTGAGACGGATTGATAAGAAGCCCATTCAGCAAAAGATTCATTGAGCCACAAGTCTTCCCACCACTTCATGGTGACCAAATCACCGAACCACATATGCGCCATCTCGTGGTGGATAGTGGTTGCGCGGCTTACATAGTTGCGCTCGGTTACCTTGGAGCGGAAGATCAAAACATCTTCATGGAATGTCACGCATCCAACGTTCTCCATTGCTCCCCAGTTATATTCAGCAACTGCAATCTGGTCGTACTTGCCGAATGGGTATGCAAGACCGAAAGTCTTTTCGAAATAAGCAAAGCCCTGCTTGGTAACTTCGAAGATTTTATCGGCATCGACATATTTAAAGAATGATTTACGAGCATAGATACCAAGGGGAATTGTCTTCTCGCCCTTGTATTCATCGTGAACAGATGTGTATGCACCGGCAACAATTGCAGTGACATATGTTGCGATGACCTGTGACTCTGCAAATTGCGTGAACTTACGGTCGTTATCGAGATCCTTGGTGGATTCAATTCCGTAGTTAGAGATAACCTCCCAATGCTTAGGAGTAATGGTGCTGATCTTAAAAGTAGCCTTCTGATCAGGTTGATCAAAGCATGCATACATGCGGCGAGCATCGCCTGTTTCGAACTGTGTATAGAGATAAACCTCGTTATCGGCCGGGTCTACGAAGCGGTGAAGGCCTTCACCTGAGTTTGAGTAGATGCCATCGTGTTCAATCTCAAGAACGTTCTCGGCAGCAAGTGCTGGAAGATAAATTGTTTCGCCATCGAACTTCGGATCAAAGTCTGCGCCATTTAACTTCGCGCTAATGACTTTGGTACCCACGCAGTCGA
Organism: uncultured Actinomycetes bacterium; assembly: GCA_903865885.1. Taxonomy (GTDB): domain Bacteria; phylum Actinomycetota; class Actinomycetes; order Nanopelagicales; family Nanopelagicaceae; genus Planktophila. The sequence continues at coordinate 2,256 of CAIPLJ010000067.1, forward strand.
TAAATGTTGTTGCACCAGGCTTGAGGCCAGCAAATTTCACAACAGTCTTCACGCGAAAGTTTTCAGCACCAGTCGTAAGGTCGAGGTCAATTGAGTAGCTAGAAACTTTGATGAGCGCTGAACGTTCTGCTGCTTCAACTTGCTTGATATTTGTGCCTGGCACGAGAACTCCTCGGTTATTAGTCTTCTTGAGACGTGGGTGGGTCAACCGCCCTATCCAACCATCACTTGCGATATTCGGCACGGGTTAGGATTGGGTGATGGAACAGGACTCGGTTCGCACCTATCGCTTGCGCGGATCTCGTATTACTGGACCGCAACAGAGCGCTCTCGATAAGTACTGGGGCCTTTACGGAATCGAATATTCCTACGATTTTCTCGATATTCCTTCACTCTTCCCCACATCACAACAAGTCATTCTCGAGATTGGTTTTGGAATGGGTGAGGCAACTGCGCTTCTTGGCAGAGACTTTCCTGAGACCGGATATCTTGCGGTAGAAGTACATAAGCCAGGAATCGGAAAGTTGATGGCTCGTATAGAAGAGCTAGCCCTCTCAAACATTCGCATTATCGAAGGCGATGCCCACCCGATTATTAAGACGATGATTCCTGATGCCTCTGTACATGGTGTGCACTTATTCTTTCCAGATCCATGGCCCAAGAAGCGCCATCACAAGCGACGAATCGTTAATGAAGAGTTCTTAAAGCTCATCCACGCCAAGATTAAAGACGGTGGCTTCTTTCACATTGCAACTGATTGGGTTCCATACGCAGAACAGATTCAAGAAGTACTTGCTGCGAGTCCTTTATTTACCGGGGGAGTCATCGAACGACCAGAATGGCGACCGCTGACTCGATTTGAGGGACAAGGAATAACGAAAGATCATCAGGTAAATGATCTGAGGTACTTCAAAGTTTAGAGATCGCCGGTAATTTCGTAATTAGCGATTTTTTCGATGCGGCGCTCATGTCGTTCATCACCAGGAAATGGCGTAGAGATAAAGGTATCAATCAATAACTTCACGAAATCAGCCTCATGCATACGCCCACCAACTGCGATGACATTGGCATTGTTATGTTCGCGCGCAAGCTTTGCGGTATCGATGCTCCAGACAAGTGCTGCGCGGATTCCCTTCACTTTATTGGCAGCCATCTGTTCGCCATTGCCCGAACCACCAAGGACTATGCCAAGCGATGTTGCATCTTTAGCGACAGCTTCAGCGGCAGGAATACAGAAATCTGGGTAATCATCGAGGGCGTCGTATTCGTATGGACCGTGATCTGTAACGTCGTGGCCATTCATTACTAGGTGAGTGATCAGCTCATTCTTGAAATCAAGGCCAGCGTGATCGCTACCTATATGAATGCGCATGCGCAATTTAATCACGCCAAGCATTTGGAAAACGGAAAGCCCGCCGCGCTTTCGCGTGGCGGGCTTTCCTACCCAAGGAGGAACTACGAAATCGAAGTTCTTATGCTGTTGGTGTTGCTGGAAGTGTCATTGTTGGTGAGCCAGCTGGTCCACCCATTGCGCCTCTTCCGCCATGACCGCGTCCACCCATTCCGCCACCCATTTGTCCTGCTGGACGTGTTGAGTTAACTTCATTAGTGACATTTGCAGTCAAGGTTGACTTCATTGTTGTCGCTTGTGCTGCAGTGAGCTTTCCAGCCGTTACTGCTGCATCGATGCGCTTTGTCTCTTCAGCAACGAGTGCTGCAATTAGTGCATCTTTCTTTGCGCCCGCGATTGCGCCAAGAGATTCTCCTGCTGCAAGACGCTTCTGAATTGTTGCTGCATCGAGACCAATTGTTGATGTGATCAGTGCGAGCTCGGCTGATGGATTAGCCATCCCGCCACCCATTGGACCACCTTGTGGGCGATTGGCTTGCTCTGCTGTTTCTGCTGCAGCAAGTGCAGTAGTGATTGCATCGGCCTGTGCCTGCGTGATTGTTCCCTTTGTGACAAGAGCTGCAAGCACTGATGCAACTTCTGCACCGTGTCCCTGTGCCATTGCATTTGCACCAACTGAAGTACGTGAGGTACTTACTCGAGTGATTGATGCCTTTGTTGTTTTGGATGCTGCTGATGAAATTCCAACTGTTCCCGCTGTAAGAGCAACAGTTGTAATAACGATTGCAGCGACCTTCTTCTTCGTTGACATTTACATGTCTCCTGTCCCGTGCTTCTTGTCGAAACCCTCGTATCGACTTGTGAGTAATAAACCGCTCTATGCTCAGAAAGGTATTCCTTTTCTCTGTGAAGAACTTGCGAGTTTTCGAGCCCGCTTCCTGGCTCTGCCCAGCGTATGCACCTACTTATCCTGAGAAAAAACTGGGGGATTGCCTGATTTCAAGGCGCTGGCCGCGTCTTCACACTGGTTACATACCCAAGACCTGGAGGTCACCAGTGAAGCGCAGCCACCTATCCATCCTTCTTGCTATTGCTCTTTCTATAACGGCTACCTCGATTACTCCTGCGAGCCCAGCTGGAAGAACTGCGACGTCGATTCCTAATACGATCTTGAATGGAAAAGGTGCTCCAGCAAATACCGTTGGCATCAATGGTGATTTCTATATTGATACGAGAAGTCTTTTAATTTTCGGACCTAAAGCAAATGGGAAATGGCCGGCGGCGCAAAATCTTCAAGGTCCAATCGGCGCAGCGGGTGCCGCGGGATCAAATGGAAGTGATGGAAAGAATGGTGCAGATGGAAAGACAATTAGCAATGCATCTGCAACAACAGGACCTGCAGGACCGCAAGGTGAGAAAGGTTTAACTGGAGCAGCGGGTCCGTCGGGTCCTGCTGGCCCAACGGGTCCGGCGGGGGCAACAGGACCACAAGGTGCAACAGGATCATCAGGTTCAGGCGGTGGAACTCCAGGACCGGCAGGACCTACTGGTGCAACCGGTGCTGCGGGAAGCGCGGGAGTTACAGGGCCTACTGGTGCAACAGGTTCAACTGGCGCCACTGGTGCAACGGGAGCTCAAGGTGAAGCGGGCCCTGCCGGCGCAACAGGTGCAACAGGTGCAACAGGTGCAACAGGACCACAAGGTCCAACAGGCGCCACTGGTCCAGCTGGTGCAACAAAAGTAATCCGTGGGACTCTGACAATTGGAGACTTAAGTGGAATTACCGGTACTTCTCAAGCAGTTTCAATCAATGGGTTTAAGGCTGGTAAAAGTTATTTAGTTCATGCGAAAGTGTTTACCTATCAACCTAATGATGTGAATGAGAATTTCACCTGGATGTCGATGTCCTCAGCTGGAGTTAATGGGTCTCCAACGGTCACAACACAGTATTTATTGAGCCACGGTTATTCATATAGATCCGGCGCTGGAAGGTTTGAAAATTCAATCAGTATTGACATCACTTTAGATGGTAGTGCGGTAGAAACGGACTATGGAGTGACTATGACTTTTGTAGTTGGTCGTAATACTTCAGGTACTTTGTTAGTAAAACTGGAAGGTTCTTTCATGGCCGAGGAAGTTCAATCGGTTTCAACATCCTTCTAAATAACTGGAGCGGGTGACCGGGATCGAACCGGCATGGCCAGCTTGGAAGGCTGGGGCTCTACCATTGAGCTACACCCGCAAGTGGTGCGGAGGCTGAGCGTACAGGGTGTGTAAGCGAGAGTAAAAAATTCGTCTAGACTTCCGCATGCGCCTCGGGGCGTAGCGTAGTGGCTAGCGCGCCTGCTTTGGGAGCAGGAGATCGGGAGTTCGAATCTCCCCGCCCCGACCAGAATTCTTTAAAGCTTTTGCTTTATCAATGCAAACTACAAGGAGCACTTCGTGAAGAGCACTCTCGAGACACTTTCACCAACTCGCGTTCGTCTAGATGTCAATGTTCCTTACGCAGAACTTGGTCAATATGTAGATGCTGCATATAAGAAAGTTGCATCCACTGTAAATATCCCTGGATTTCGCAAGGGCAAAGTTCCTAATGCAATGATCGATCAGCGCGTTGGTCGTGGCACCGTTATGGATGAGGCAATCAACGTTGCAATCCAAGATTTCTATGTTGCAGCAGCTCGCGAGAATGATGTTTTGGTCGTTGGACGCCCAACTGTTGATGCAATTGATTATGTTGATAACGAGAAGCTTTCATTCTCTGTTGAAGTCAATGTGCGTCCAGATGTAACGCTTCCAGATTTCTCGAAGATCACAATTACTGTCGATGATGTTGCAGTTTCCGAAAAAGATATTGACGAGCAGATTGACGAACTTCGCGCTCGCTTCGGAACTCTTAATACTGTTGAGCGTGCCGCAGCAAATGGTGATTTCGTGACTATCGATCTCACTGCCCGCATCGATGGCGCTGAAGTAGATGGTGGCAAGGCCAATGAAATTTCATATGAAGTTGGCTCAAATAAGATGATTGATAACCTCGATGATGCTCTAATCGGCATGAGCGCAGGCGACACGAAGACATTTACTTCTCAGCTCGTAGGTCAGAAAGATGGCGAGACTGGCGATATTGATATCGTAGTAAAGGCTGTTAAAGAGCGCGAACTTCCAACGCTCGATGATTCATTTGCCAAGCTTGCATCTGAGTTCGACACAGTTGCCGAACTTCGCGCAGATTTCACTGAACGTTTAAGCCGCGTCAAGAAGATGGAGCAAGGTGCACAGGCTCGCGATCTTCTTGTCGAGAAGTTACTTGCTGATCTTGATATTCCAGTTCCAGATGACATCGTTCTTGATGAAGTAAACGATCATCTTGAAGGCGAAGGTCGCATGGAAGATGCGGAACATCGCGCTGAAGTAGATGGCCAAGTTCGCTCGTCTATTAAATCTGATTTCCTCTTTGATTCAATCGTGAAGGCTGAAGAAGTTCAGGTTAATGAAATTGAATTAACTGAGTACCTCATCCGTATGTCACAGCGCTACGGAATGGGTCCTGAACAATTTGCA
>CAIPLJ010000068.1 GCA_903865885.1 uncultured Actinomycetes bacterium
ATGAGCGCACAAAGATGGTTGAGGTTGCAGTCGCTGCGGCGCCTAAAGGATTCAACGTTGTTCCGGGGGTGGCTGCATACGGCGCAGCTGAATCACGTAAGTGGGCAGAGCACGCACAGAAGGCGGGCGCTGGAGCTGTAATGCTTCTTCCACCTAATGCATATCGCGCATCCGATGATGAGGTTCTTGCTCATTATAAAGAGGTAGGCAAAGTGGGAATTCCAATCATTGCCTACAACAATCCTTTTGATACAAAAGTTGATCTCACACCAAAGCTCGTTGCACGTATTGCAGAGGAAGTTCCAACAGTTGTTGCTATCAAGGAATTTTCTGGCGATGTTCGTCGGATCTGGCAGATTAAGCGTTTAGCTCCACGCATCGATGTCATCGTGGGTGCTGATGATGTATTCCTCGAACTATCAACTGCTGGTATCGCAGGATGGATTGCAGGATTTCCCAACGCGCTTCCTAAGGAATCGATGGAGCTCTACAACCTTGCTACCTCAGGTAATTTCAAAGAGGCTGCGCCCATGTATGCAGCGCTCCACGATGTCTTCCATTGGGATTCCAAGAAGGAGTTCATTCAAGCTATCAAGTTAGGTATGGATCATGTCGGTCGCTACGGTGGACCCACACGTCTTCCACGTCTGCCTCTGCCTAAGCATGAACAAGAGCAGATTCATCGCGAGATGGATGTTGCACTGGCGTACTTCAAGAATCGCTAACACTCATGAATAGCATCCGCACTGTTACAACCGTTGAGACTCATACCGAAGGTATGCCGACGCGCGTTGTTACTTCAGGAATCGGTGAGATTCCAGGTGCGACGATGTTCGATAAGCGCCTGCACTTCATGGAACATATGGATTTCTGGCGTCAGTGGCTGATGTACGAACCTCGCGGACATAGCGCTATGAGCGGTGCAATCTTGCAGAAACCAACTCGTCCCGATGCTGATTGGGGAGTTGTCTATATAGAGGTATCAGGGTGTCTTCCAATGTGTGGCCACGGCACGATCGGCGTTGCAACCGCCCTTGTTGAAAAGAAGTTGGTACCTGTTGTTGAACCCGTAACAACAATTCGCCTTGATACTCCTGCAGGACTTGTCGTTGTCGATGTTGCGGTTGAAGATGGACACGCAAAGAATGTCACTCTGACAAACGTTCCATCATTTTCCTACGCTCTCGATCAAGTAGTGGATGTCCCTGGATTTGGAAAGCTGACCTATGACATGGCCTACGGCGGTAACTTCTACGCCATCGTGCCGGTTGATCGTGTTGGGATTGAGTTCAAGCGCGAGAACGGTCAAAAGTTTCTTGACTTAGGACTTCTCATCTCTGATGCAATCAACGATCAGAATCGTCCCGTACATCCTGAAAATCCAGATATTGCAATCTGTCACCACATTGATTTCATCGCACCAGGCTCTGATGGTCCATTGCATTGGCGCAATGCAATGGCGATACATCCTGGTTGGTTTGATCGCTCCCCATGCGGAACGGGAACAAGTGCTCGACTTGCGCAAATGGTTGCTCGCGGAGAATTTAAAGATGGAGATGTTCTCAATAACGAGTCATGGATTGGTTCAAACTTTCAAGGAAGAATCAAGGAACATACAAAAGTTGGAAAGTTCGATGCCATCGTGCCGATGATTACAGGACGTGCATGGGTTATGGGCGAGGCAACATGGACGCTCGATCCAACTGATCCATTCCCGAGCGGGTTTATCGTTTAGTTAATGTCTTGCGGCACTGACCAAGGATTTGAATCCTGAAGAGCTGCAGGTAGAACTGACTGCGCAAATCCCTGATAAGCAACGGGACGCATAAATCGATAGATCGCATCAGTTCCAACAGATGTTGTAAATGTCGAAGATGATGGCCATGGACCGCCGTGATTCATTGCAGATGTCACTGCAACTCCTGTAGGGAAGCCATTCCAGATAACGCGCCCAGCCTTCTCCTTCAAAATTGAAAGCAAATCTGTTACATCATCTTCATCTGTGCCGTGGATCGTTGCAGTGAGCTGACCATGCAAAGCAGTTGCGATTGTTGGGTATTGGCTCTCATCGCACGTAATGACAACTGTTGTTGGCCCAAAGTGCTCTTCGAGCAGTGCTGGATTCTTAGTAGCAATGGCCCACGTGGTGATGAAGATTGTTGGTGTAACTCCAAAGCCTTCAGCGCCTGCAACACCTGATGCGATTTCAATGTCTCCACGGGAAGCAAGGTCAGAGATTGAAGCCGAGTAACGATCTGCAATCGATTTACTCAATAGGGGAGCGACTGTAAGGCTTGCAAGGTGTGACTTGATTGTTGTGATGAAAGCTGAATCTGCAGGCGCGAAAATGAGGCCTGGCTTTGTGCAAAATTGACCAGAGCCCATGAGCGCTGAATCAACAAGACCTTTGGCGAGTACTTCAGAGCGTTCAGCGATTGCATTCTTGGTGACAAATACAGGATTAAGACTTCCCATCTCGGCATAGACAGGAATAGGTGTACTTCTGCTGGCTGCAAGATCTACAAGTATGCGACCCACTGTTTCAGAGCCTGTGAAGCCAATAGCGGTGACATCGTGATGGAGCGCAAGCCAATGCGTAATTTGTGGGTTTGTTCCTTGAACAATCGAGTAAGCGTTTGGTGAAATCCCACAGTGAGTGAGTGCTGCCTTAATTGCTTTCTCGATGGTTGCACATGTGTTGGGATGAGATGGATGCGCCTTCGCGACAACTGGATTTCCTGCAGCAATAGCTGAGGCAGCATCGCCACCTGCGACAGAGAAGGCAAGAGGAAAGTTACTTGCAGCAAAGATCGCAACTACGCCAAGCGGTTGATTCATCTTACGAATATCAGGACGTGGAGCAGGAGAGTAGTTGGGATCTGCCTTATCGATGGCAACACCTAAATGTTTTCCTGATTCAAC
>CAIPLJ010000069.1 GCA_903865885.1 uncultured Actinomycetes bacterium
AATCTCGTCCGCAGATGCGCGATATTGCAGAAAGTATCGGAGCGCGCGATTGGGCGATGGGTCCCAGTGTGATGGGTACACCGGGTGAAAGCTGGAGCAAGAAGCACGAACACGAACCAGAAATTATTTCCAACACTTCATCACATTCGGAATTAATGCACGAATGTTATGGAATCGGAATCGTTTCAAAGATTCCTGTTATGAGCTGGCATCGGCTCAATCTTGGAAATTCACCACTTGGGCTTCCACTTATTGTTCCGGGTGATGAAAGTGGAAAAGGTAGACCGCGATTTATCTATGTGAAAGATGAACCTCGCCTTGCACTGGCCGCAGTTTTGGAAAATGGATTAACAGTTGTTAATACACATCTCTCCTTTGTTCCAGGATTTAATCTCGCACAATTACGCCGCGTTAAGAAATGGGCACTCTCGATTGCACAATCCACTGGCACGCGCGCCGTTGTTGTAGGCGATCTCAACTTGCCGAAGAATCTGCCGATAGTTGCATCGCAATGGCAGAGCCTTGTCACCCAGAACACCTATCCAAGCTGGGGTGGAAAAATTCAATTCGATTACATCCTCTCCCCTGACCTGGCTTTCGGAGAATATTCCGTGAGGAATTTCGCTCCAACCGGGGTGAGTGATCACCTTCCTATCGGGGTAGAAATCTTCGGTTAGCAATTTTCGATAAATTCATTAACCTTGGGGTATGACTACAGAATCACAGATATCCGCAGCGCAATCCAATGAAGCACAGTGTCCATACACAGGTAGCAAGCTCAATAAAGAGGGCACGTACAACACCGATTGGTGGCCTAACCATCTAGACCTTGGCGTACTTCGCCAACATTCACCTGTCTCAGATCCGATGGATGAAGATTTCGATTATGCAGCAGAGTTTAAGAAGCTCAATATTAGATCTGTAAAGAAAGATATCGAAGCTCTAATGACAACATCACAAGAGTGGTGGCCTGCAGATTACGGACATTACGGTCCATTCTTTATTCGCATGGCATGGCATAGCGCTGGTACATATCGCACATACGATGGTCGCGGCGGCGCAGGCGCTGGTATGCAACGTTTTGCACCACTCAATAGCTGGCCAGATAACGTCAACCTCGATAAAGCTCGTCGTTTGTTGTGGCCTATTAAGCAGAAGTACGGAAAGTCTCTGTCGTGGGCAGATCTCATGATTCTTACCGGCAATTGCGCACTTGAATCTATGGGCCTTAAGACATTTGGTTTCGGTGGAGGACGCGCAGATGTCTGGGAACCAGATGAAACGTACTGGGGTAAAGAGCAAGAGTGGCTTACCAATAAGCGCTATAGCGGTGATCGTGAATTAGAAGATCCACTCGCTGCAGTGCAGATGGGTTTGATTTATGTAAACCCTGAAGGTCCAGATGGAAATCCTGATGTTCTTGCATCTGCAAAAGATATTCGCGAAACATTTGCTCGTATGGCTATGAATGATGAAGAGACCGTTGCACTCATTGCTGGTGGTCATACATTCGGTAAAGCACATGGCGCGGCAGATCCAGGAAAATATGTTGGAGCAGAACCAGAAGGTGCACCTATCGAGCAGATGGGTCTTGGCTGGAAGAACACCAATGGCAAGGGAAATGGCGCAGAAACTATTTCCAGCGGCCTCGAAGGTGCTTGGACACCAACTCCAACGACATGGGATAACACCTACTTTAAGACTCTCTTTAAGTACGAGTGGCAGAAGACAAAGTCTCCCGCTGGTGCAACACAGTGGATTCCCACTGATGAATCTGCAGCGAAAGCAGTTCCTGATGCACATCGCAAGGGCGTTACACATGCTCCAGTAATGTTCACAACAGATCTTGCAATGCGCATGGATCCTGCATACGAGAAGATTTCACGACGTTTTGCCGGTGATCTTGATGCATTTGCTGATGCATTTGCACGCGCATGGTTCAAACTTACTCACCGAGATATGGGCCCTGTTGCCCGCTACCTCGGACCACTTGTTCCTAAAGAACAGCTCATTTGGCAAGATCCACTTCCAGCAGCTACCAAATCAACAATCTCTAAGACAGATGCGGATTCACTGAAGAAGAAGATTCTTAAGAGTGATCTCACGATTGCTCAGCTTGTTACAACTGCGTGGGCATCTGCTGCATCTTTCCGCACAACAGATAAGCGCGGTGGTGCAAATGGTGCTCGTATTCGCCTCGAGCCACAACGCAATTGGGCAGTTAATAATCCCAAGGAGCTTGCAAAGGTTCTTAAGGAGCTCGAAAAGATTCAACTCAGCTTCAATAAGAAGGCTAAGAAGAAGATCTCACTTGCCGATCTCATTGTTCTTGCAGGAACTGCTGCAATCGAGAAAGCAATCGAGAGCGCTGGATTCTCTGTAAAGGTTCCATTTAAGGCAGGACGCACAGATGCAACACAAGAACAGACAGATGTCGCATCCTTCGCAGTTCTTGAACCTACAGCTGATGGTTTCCGTAACTATCTAGGTAGCGGGCAAGTACATAGCGCTGAAGAACTTCTTGTCGATCGCGCAGCGCTCTTGGGACTTACTGCACCTGAAATGACGGTTCTTGTCGGTGGATTGCGCGTACTTGGTGCTAATTACGATGGTTCAAAGACCGGCGTACTCACACATAAGAAAGAGACTTTGAGTACTGATTTCTTTATCAATATCCTCGATATCAAGTACGAGTGGGCACCCAAGTCAGCCGATAACAACCTCTTTGAGGCACACGATCGCAAGACCGGAAAAGTTAAATGGAGCGCAACCCGCGCTGATTTAGTCTTCGGTTCACATTCAGAACTGCGCGCACTTTCTGAAGTCTATGCAAGTAGCGATGCCGAGAAGAAGTTCATCAAGGATTTCGTAGCGGCCTGGACAAAGGTAATGAACTTAGATCGTTTTGATCTGAAGAAGTAAGTTATTTAAGTAGTAACAGATCGATGAGTTGATCTTCGCTAAGAAGATTGGCTCGTCGATCTGTTCTATTTGTGGGCACATAATGGAAAGCCGCTGATACCTTCTCGACTGGGATTGCTTGTAACTTTGCCCAAGCTAAGCGATAGACAGCGAGCTGCACAGCAGATGATTCGCCCAAGACCTTTGAGCCTGTCTTCCAATCGACAACTTCAAATCCAGAATCAGTTTTATAAACGGCATCAATACGGCCACGAACAAGAATTCCGCCAATCACAGTTTCGAAGGGGACTTCAACGGCATGTGGTTGCAGAGGCGCCCAGTTGGATGCAAGCCATTGAGTTTTGAGATCTTCGAGTTTCTGATCATCTTCAAAGGGAGTAAGTAAGTCGAAATCTTCGTCATCAAATAACGTCTTGGCATTGAAGTGGTTTTCAATCCAGATATGGAATGCGGTTCCGCGGTGTGAGTATTCATCCATTGCGCGCGGCATTGGGCGACGAATAGTGCGAGCAAGCTCTGATGGATCTTCATGCAAGGCAATCAGCGTTGATGTCGATAGTCGAGGTGGCATAGCAACATCGAGTGAACCGAGTTTGTACTCTTCAAATTCAGCGATGATGGCGCGAGCATCATCTACCCATTCACTCGATGTAGCAGTGCTGAGATCAAGTGGCTGCGCAGATTCAACGAGTGCGATGGTGCGATCGAAATCTGCGCGGCGATCGCCGAGTGGATCACGTGGCCATTGGGCTGTGACCTCAATATCTCGAGCCGGATTGCGATCTGTACTTGCCGGTGCCACTGGTGCTGAAAGCACGGTACCTATTGCACTTGCGACCTCTTGAACCTTTTCATAGAGAAGAGATGGGTTAACTGGCTTTGCTCCATCACGCCAGAAGGATGTCGAACAGAAAAGGTGTGTGCGAGCACGAGTCATTGCTACATAGCCAAGTCGTATCTCTTCACGCATCTTAAAATCGACACAGGTTTTAGCAAATTCATCAATCGCCTTCTTTGCCTGTGCATTTGTCGTTGCCGCGTTCCATGAAAAATTGGGCAAAGTAGTTTTATCGCCACGAAGTGCAAATGGGATATGGCGTTCGTTGGTAATCCAGTTATCAGGGTCTGAAGTATTTGCGCTAGGAAATGTTCCCTCAGCGAGCCCCGGAACTGCAACGACATCCCATTCTGCGCCCTTTGCCATATGGATTGTGAGAATCTGTACAACAGTTGCATCAACATCGGGAATGCCAGCTTTTAGGCCGCCTTCTTCATCACTTGCAACATCGAGCCATTGCAGGAATGCAGACAGTGTTCCACCGCTGCGTGCAAACTTTGCAGCTTCATCCATAAAGCGATCTAGGTGACGTCGTCCGCGAGTACCACCATCGCGCAACATGACTTCGCTCTCAAGGTTGAGATAGCGCTCGATATCAACGATGAGATCGGTAATCGGAGCAGATGCACGAGAGCGAAGGCGTCGTAGGTCGGATGCGAATTCGTTAAGGCGCTTATATCCTTCGCTGCTGAATTTAGATTTATCGCTCTTATCGATCTCATCGAGTGCATCAATGACGCTTCCGATAAATTGATCATCTGCTTCAGCAGAGAGCGGGTTACCGGCCACGATATTTTTAACGATGCTACGGCTATCGGCTGCAAGAGATTCTGAGCGAGAACGTGCAAAGCGACCAAGGGCAGCAATATCGCGTGGACCAAGGTTGATACGAGGACCTGTCAGGTGGCGCATGAGAGATGCACCTGCGTCAGGATTATTAATGATCTTGAGCATCGCAACGAGATCTGCAATTTCAGGAAGGTGGACAAGTCCGCCTAAACCAAGGACTTCAGAAGGTATTCCGGCCTTTGCAAGAGCCTCTTGAATCAACGCAATCTGTGCGCGCTTGCGTACCAAAACTGCGAAGGTCTTAGGTGCTTTGCTGCCAACTTTGCTGCGATCTGGGTTATTCCATAGCGGTGCAAAATATTCAGCAATCGCAGTTGCTTCGCCTTCAAGATTTTCAAAGGCACCACAAGTCAGATCGCCTTTACCTGCACCCTTACGAGGTTTTAGGGCAGCAACAGTGATCTCTTCATCTTTGCGAACTACGGCAGAGATTTCATTTGCCAGGGTAAGAATTGATTGGTCATTGCGATAGGTAGTAAGAAGTTCGTAACTCTCTTTACCTTGCGACCCAGCAGCTTTAGGAAAGTTTTTATTAAATGCACTAATAGTTCCTGATGATGCACCGCGCCATGTGTAGATAGATTGACATGGATCGCCCACTGCTGTGACGGGATGTCCGCCGCCAAAGAGTGCAGAGAGTAAACGCACCTGTGATTGCGAAGTATCTTGATATTCATCGAGCAGAACAACGGGATACTTTGCGCGCTCGAGCAGACCGACATCGGGAAAGTTAACTGCGATATCTGCAGCCAGAGCGATTTGGTCATCGAATGAGAGTTCACCTGATTGACGTCGAGCCTCTAGAAAAGCCTCAACCATCGGCAACATCGCGATTCGTTGTGTGAGCACCTTGGCTACTTTTCTGGTCTCCTCATTGGTTGGGCCAGTCATGGCAATCACTTGACGTAAAAGCTCTTCATCAACGCTGCGAATTTGATCAGAGGTAACGCGGTGTTCGAGAATCATTGATGTCAGGCCAAGTAAATCCTTCACGACAGTGCTGGCCGCATCGCTAGAGGCAAAGGTGCCGTCATCCC
>CAIPLJ010000070.1 GCA_903865885.1 uncultured Actinomycetes bacterium
CGATGAATCAAGCATTAGAAGCCTTACATGGCCAGGCACACAAGTTTTTGGATTGCGTACACCAGAATTAGAGCACGATTTCGTTGTCATCCGCGGCGTAGAACCATCGATGAAGTGGAAGACATTTGCTGCAAATATTCTCGACCTTGCAGATGATTTAGAGGTCGACATGGTGATCACTCTCGGTTCCATGCTCGCCGATACTCCACACACTCGTCCCATAACCGTCAGTGGGAGCGGTGCACATCCAGAAATTGCTCAACGATTAGGTGTGGAGATTAGTAAGTATGAAGGTCCCACTGGAATTCTTGGCGTAATTCAAGATGCATGTGTCCGCAGAGGAATAGACGCTGTCTCTATGTGGGCTGCGATTCCACACTATGCATCTGGTTCACCATCTCCGAAAGCTACTCTCGCACTTATCAACGCACTGGAAGATTTCCTAGAGATCTCTCTGCCCCAAGGTGAATTGCATAATGAGTCGCACGAATGGGAAGTGGAAGTCTCCGAAATGGCGAAGGAAGACAGTGATGTCGCCGAATACGTAAAAGCGCTCGAAGAGAGTAAAGATGCGGCAGAGCTGCCAGAAGTTTCTGGTGAATCTATTGCACGCGAACTAGAAAGATTCTTACGTCGACAGAGTGAAAATTAAGGCGCAAGGCCCAAGAGCGTATCTAGAGCGCGCGATAGTTCGCCCGCTTCTCCCCCGGTCGCGCCGGCTTCAGTAGCATCCATCCACGCGCGAATATGGTTCAGAGCGCCTGCGGTATCAAGATTATGTGAAAGTGATTCGATAACTGCGGTGATGACTGAATCAGTGGGTGCGACTTCCATCCTTGCGAGATTGAGTTGCAATCTCTGGATATCGCGTTCGGCTTGTGCAAGTAATGAATCGTTCCACATGAGATCTGCACCGTATGCGCGTTCCATCAGCGCCCATCTAATCGATACAGGGCTGACTCCGGATTGAATAAGTTTTGATACGAATACGAGATTACCAAGTGACTTACTCATCTTCTCGCCGTCAAGGCCAATCATTCCGGTATGTACATAGGTACGTGCAAACCTTTGACCGTTGATTGCACGACTTTGCGTTGCAGACATTTCATGGTGAGGAAAAATCAAATCACTTCCACCACCTTGAATATCAATTGCATATGTATCCCCAGCATCTGGGGTTAAGTAGTGCAGCGCGATAGCGCAACATTCAATATGCCAACCAGGTCTTCCTGCACCAAATGGGCTTGGCCAACCAGGCTCGCCTTCGCGCTGCGATAACCAGACCAAAGCATCGAGAGGATCTCGCTTGCCTATTCGCGTTGGATCTCCTCCACGTTCTGCAAAAATCTTCAACATCTCATCCTGTGAAAGATGTGAACGCTCTCCAAATTCGCTATCACTACGAACTGTGAAATAGAGATCGGAATCGACCAGATAGGTCGTACCCGCTTGGCGTAATTTCTCAACTGCATCGACTACGAGATCCATCGCTTCGACGACTCCGATGTAGTTCTTCGGAGGAATGATGCGCAGATCTGTCATATCGCCCCGGAAAAGATCGATTTGAGATTGCGCGAGCTCTTGCCAGGTGATGCCATCCCGCGCGGCACGTTCGAGAAGAGGATCATCAATATCAGTGATGTTCTCTACGAAATCAACGCGAGCACCTGTCGCTCGTAAGTAGCGATTGATGAGGTCAAAGGTCAAATATGTAGCTGCGTGGCCCAGATGTGTTGCATCGTAGGGAGTTATACCGCAGACATACATTCGATAAAGGGTCTTCTTCTCTAGCTCTTCAATCTTCTGCGTTTCGGTATTAAAGAGAGAGAGACCAGGGAAATCAAATCGGTCTGCGAGTTTAGGAAGGTAAATCTCCGGCCACGAGTGCATATGAAGACCTTAACTTAAAAGGGCGGCCAAGGAACGGCCGGCCATTCATCACTCGGAGCTGGAAAACGTTCGGTTGATAGAAGTCGATCTATCCGTAGAAGAAGTGCCTGAAACTCACCATCTGTGATGAGCCCTAAGAACTCATCTGGCTGTGAGGTTAGTGATTCACGTAGTTCAACGAGCTGCGCCTTCTCATCGTGTGAAAGTTCTTTATCTGCCCACTGCCATAGAACGGTTCGCAACTTATCTTCTTCGTGAAAGGTCACTCCATGGTCGCAACCTCGAAGTGCTCCATCTTCGCTAGGCAACAAGTGGCCGATTTTACGATCGGTATTGTTAATAACAGCATCAAAGAGCGCCATTGCGCGCAAGCGGGAATCATCGGTCCGATAGAACTGGGCTAGATCGATACTTTCATCGATATCGATCCACCGTTGAACCATTCCAACACCAAATGGTCCATCACGGAGAACTGTTGGCGGTACGAGAAAGAATTTTCCTATCTCGCTTAAGCGATACGCCGCATACTCGCGTTGGGCAAGATTACCATCAGGAAAATCCCACAGTGGTCTCTCGCCTGCAACTGGTTTGTAGATCACGGGAATGCCTACTTCATTGAAAGTACATGTTGCATAGAGGGTTGCATTTGATGCATCGACGAGTCTTCCTGTTACCTCGATCTCACCGCCTTGAAGATGTTCGAGAATCTCATTCATCGTCGATAACCATTAGCACGAGGACACAGATGGCC
>CAIPLJ010000071.1 GCA_903865885.1 uncultured Actinomycetes bacterium
CATTGGCCTGAGTGGTTACCGGACCGATAACGCCCATCAATGTGGACACAAAAAGTCCCAGTACGCTGATTTTCAGTGATGACTGCCAAATTAACTTACGTCTCTTCATTTTCTCTCCACAGGCGTGATTTAGGGGTGATATATGGATAAAAGAATACCTTTCTTTTATAGGTACACCACTCTTTTATCGGGTCGCGCCTTTTTTATCGCAGGCTTCCTCCTATGGGGGCCTTCTCGGACCTAGAATCTGGGTATGCCCGCAGGAGCCAAGAAGGCCGTTGCCCCAGATAAGGGGCGTAAAGCTGCCTATGTCATGCGTAATCGCGAGGCTCTCCTGCGTTCAACCCAAGAAGTTTTAGCGGACAAGGGGCAGGCGGTCACTATTGAAGATATTGCTGACCATGCCCAAGTGGCAGTCAGCACCATCTATAAGCACTTCTCAGATAAGGAAGCCTTGATTTCGGCCACGATGTTGTGGGGATTTGCCGAGTGGATGACACAAGTTCAATCTTTGGCAGATCACTTGGATGAGCCTTTAGAGAAGCTTGTCTTGCCCATGCGTCTTTTTGTGCGAGTTAAATCAACGCACCCCTCTCATGCTCGCAATATTGTCAATTTCCTTGACATCACAACCCAGTTTCTTCCAGTCCTTGAATCTGAGTTGAGCCAACATATCCAAGAGCTTACAAAGGCAAAGTTGTTAACTTGTGATGACCCCGATGTCGCTGCGAGAAATCTCCAAGCAGTTCTTCTCTCAACGGTTATCAACCAAGTGACCAATCACAAAGCAAAGGTTGAAGACGCTGATGCTTCAATCAGAGTTGCACTCAAAATGGTGGGAATATCAGAGGTTAAGGCCCACAAACTTACTGAATCTAAGATTCCAGAGTTTACAGACTAGGCAAGAAGTTCAGCAAGTAACTTCTCAACGCGGGCTTTAATATCATCGCGAATCACGCGTACTGATTCAATCCCCTGTCCTGCAGGATCATCAAGCACCCAATCTTCATAACGCTTTCCTGGGTAGAACGGGCATGCATCGCCGCATCCCATGGTCACGACTGCATCTGATGCTTGTACTGCCTCTGGTGTCAGAATCTTGGGGGTGTTATTTGCAATATCAATTCCGACTTCAGCCATCGCTTCAACTGCGACTGGATTGATGGAATCTTTAGGAGCAGAACCTGCGGAGAGGACTTCAACTCGACCTTGTCCTAGTTCGCGCATAAATCCTGCTGCCATCTGTGAACGGCCTGCATTGTGGACACAGACGAAGAGAACGCTTGGCTTACTCATTTATTTTCCTGACTTTGATTTAGTTGTGATGAATGAGAATCCGAGATATCCAAGAATTGCACCCACAATTTGAGCTGCAATAAATGCTGGAACAGATGAGAGCTTGATTCCTGAGAATGAATCGGTAAGGCTTCGAGCGATTGTCACAGCAGGGTTAGCAAATGAAGTAGAGGATGTGAAGAAGTAAGCAGCGCCAATCCATGCAGCAACAAGGCGTGGAATCTTCTTATCGATTCCTTGTTTAACGGCAAGGAAGATAATGAAAATAAGGCCAGCGGAGGCAATTACTTCTCCCAGTAGAAGGTGTCCGCCACTTCGAAGATGTTGAGAAGGTTCGATCGCCGGATGTTGAAACATGAGGTTTGCTAATACTGCGCCTAATGATCCGCCAAGAATTTGTGCGATGACAAATGAGATTGCATGTGACAGAGATAAATCTTTGCGGAAGAAAGCGATCCCGCTGACAAGAGGATTAAAGTGCGCTCCGCTAATGGGGGCAAAGAGAGTAATGAGAGTGTAGAGAACAAAAACTGTAGCAATGGTGTTGATCAGAAGTTCAACGCCAATATCGGTGCTGAGGTTGGCTGCCATGATGCCTGAACCAACGACTGTAGCGACAAGGGTTGCCGTGCCGACAAACTCTGCAAAGAGGCGCTTACGAATCATCACTTGCTCCAAATCATGAGAAACTGTGCTTATGCAACGCACGGTCGCCTACTTCTTCAGTATACCTCGCAAGAGTATTCCATTTGCCTTCGCCAGCATGGCAATTGACCGCCTTCGCACTCGCTTGTTTACTGGAATTTCATTTTCAAAGTTGCTTGGAACTGGAACTGGCAAGACTTTTACGCCCAGTGATGCAGACCTGACTCGATGGGGCATGGTTGTGGTGGTTGATGAGAATCAAATTGCTGCGTTCGACCAATCGCCGATTGTGAAAAACTGGCGCAAGAGATCGACTTCAGAGTTTTGTGCAGTGTTGGCTCCACTCTCATCGCATGGTTTATGGGCAAAGAAGAATCCATTTGATTTCACTTCTCCACTTTCACATCCAGATGCACAGATTGCTGCAATTACTCGTGCGCGCATCAAGTGGAATAAGAACTTCACTTTTTGGGGCGCAGTCCCACCTGTTGTCACCGATCTTCACAATTCACCAGGTCTGATTGCGGCAATAGGAATTGGTGAAGCGCCTATCGGTTTGCAAGGAACTTTCTCTCTGTGGCAATCAGCATCTGCGTTGCGAGACTTTGCTTATAAAGGAAAGGCCCACCAAGTAGCGATTGCACAGACTGAATCCATTGGTTGGTATAGCGAAGAACTCTTTGCACGCTTTGAAGTCCTTGAACTTCGCGGGCAAATTACTGCCACAGCAGGCAAGTAAGGCAGACTTAGGCCATGTCGATTCGCCACTACAACCCGCGTCGTGGGCGCCGTGGCGGAATATCTCCGAAAGCTCGCAACTTCTTATTTCTCCTGGTGGGGCTAACAATTCTGTTGCAGATTTCTTATCCACTTATTCACGGCACTGCACTTCGCATCGTGACTATCGCAACCGTGTACATCGCTGCACTTGCAATGGTGATGCATGGACATCTCGCGTATGGTGCAAAATATTCAACCCGCTATCTCCCGATTACTGCGCTCTTTGGTCTTGGAGTAGAGGTACTTGGCGTACATACCGGTTGGCCATTTGGTATCTATCAATATGACTCATCGCTAGGCCAAGCAATATTTGGTGTACCACTTGTCGTTCCATTTGCATGGGTGATGATGGTGCATCCAGCACTCATCGCAGCTCGTCGTATCGCAGGAAATTGGGTCTTTCTCTATGGCGGCGCAGTGCTTGCGGCATGGGATTTATTCCTAGATCCACAAATGGTTGCAGCAGGTAGATGGAAATGGGAGGTAACTGGTTCTCACGTTCCATTTACTCCAGATATTCCACTCTCTAATGCATTTGGTTGGATGCTCGCAGGATTAGTCATAGTCGGCCTGTTGCACCTTGTTCTTCCACGTGAGCGACGCAAGGCAGGAGCATCACTTGCTGCAGTCGATGCGCTCTTGCTCTGGACTCTCTTTGCAGGATTTGTTGGCAATTTATTTTTCTTTGACCGACCAGGGCTTGCACTCTTAGGAACTGCGATTTTGGGAGCTCTCTTGATTCCTTACTTCTTCTCCAGCTGGCTCAGCGGCAAGAATCAATAATCAATGTTCCAAATTCTCCTGGTACTAAACTTTCTCATCTTTGCAATCTCAGTCATTAATTTTGCAACAATTCGCATGCCTAAGAACGATGAAATTGTGAGTGGATCTGTCACAGTCATAGTCCCGATGCGCAATGAAGCAGATAATGTCCACGAATGCGTCTCAGCACTTGCAGCTCAGCGCGGAGTCGATAACCTCAAGGTCATATTGGTCAATGATGCATCGACAGATAAGACGTTAGAGTTTATGCGCGCTGCAACAACTGGCGACAACCGTTTTTCCATTATCGACTCCCCCGCCCTTCGCCAAGGTTGGCTCGGGAAGGTATCGGCGTTGCAGCATGGATATGACGCGGCTGATTCGGAGTACATCATCACTCTCGATGCCGATGTGCGTTTAGCTCCAAGCGCACTAGTGCGCGCAGTCAACCAACTAAAGGATCTTCACCTCGATTTCATCTCGCCATATCCACGGCAGGTTGCGCTGACCTTCAGCGAAAAACTCATTCAGCCACTGTTGCATTGGTCATGGATGAGCACTGTGGTTCTGCGATTAGCAGAGAAATTTCCACGTCGATCAACGGCAGTTGCAAATGGTCAATTCTTTGTAGTTCGTAAATCCTCACTAGATGCTGCTGTGGGTTTTACTTCAGTGAAGAACCAAATATTGGACGATATCGAACTTGCGCGTTCGCTTATTGCTGCGGGATGTAAGGGAGTCGTTACTGAAGGATCAGAGATTGCAAGTACTCGTATGTATGCATCTTTCGATGAAATCCGACAGGGTTATGGAAAATCTTTGTGGAAAGCATTTGGAAATCCCATTGGAGCTCTGATTGCAACTCTCTTTATTTTCGCCACAGGAATTCTTCCCGTCCTACTCTTTTTCAGCGGATATTCCTTTGGACTTATCCTCTATTTCTATATCGTTCTCACCCGAGCAATGAGCGCTATCCGTTCACACGGTAATCCCCTGCATGCATTTCTCCATCCACTCTCTAGCGCGCTCCTGATTTATCTCATCATCTATTCATGGGCAAAGCGCGGAAGTATTCAGTGGAAGGGTCGCACGGTATGACCGGCCACGTAGGTAAAGTAAAAAATCCAGAACGCATTGCAATTGTCGGTGCAGGAATCGGTGGATTGTGTACTGCAGCGCGCTTGGCCAAAGCTGGCCACAACGTCACAATCTTTGAAGCATCGCATCGCACCGGTGGAAAATGTCGCACCGAATGGATTGGTCGCTACGCATTTGATACTGGTCCGTCGCTACTCACTCTTCCCGCTGTCTATCGTGATTTCTTTCAGCGCACGGGCGATGTCATGGGTCGCGTACTTGAATTACAGGAAGTAAACCCATCATTTGATTATCGATTCCACGATGGAAAATCCGTCAAGTTTGCAAACTTATCTCGCAAGAAGACGCTTGCATCTATCGAGGAATCACTGGGTGCAGAGGCTGCAGCCGAATGGGATCAAGCCCTATTGCAGGCAGAGGCTATGTGGGATGTATCCCGCGAACCATTTATTGAATCTGAATTGAAATCACCGGCATCCCTACTCAAACGTCCGCGTTTGCTCAAAGATCTCAAGACCATTTCACCGTGGAAATCTCTTCGTGGGTTAAATATCAAGAATCCGTACCTTGCAAAAATCATGGATCGTTATGCAACCTATAGCGGTTCGGACCCGCGCTTTGCTCCAGCGGTTCTTTCCACTATCGCCTTTGTTGAAGAGGCATTCGGTGCTTGGCATATCCAGGGTGGAATCGGCACTCTCTCAGAGAAAATTACAGAGCGATGCGAGAAGTTGGGCGTGGATATTCGCCTTAACTCTTATGTCCAAGAGATCACACTCACTGGTGGCAAGGTCTCAGGCATTATGGTCAACGGACACCGAGAAAGTTTTGATCGGGTCGTTGCCAATGCTGATGCGCAATTTGTCTATGAGAAGTTACTGGCTCCTACAAACAAGGTAGTCAAGATCCGCAAGCAACTCTCAAAGCAAGAGCCATCACTTGCTGGTTTCTCACTCCTTCTTGGCCTCAAACCATCGCATGCCGAAGCGCTTGAACATCACACTATTTTATTCCCCGAAAATTATGACCTCGAATTTGAATCTATATTTACAACCAAGACACCTGTCGAAAAACCCACCATCTATATATGCGCACCGCGCGATCCGCTGATGGTCAAAGATAAGGGCCACGAAGCCTGGTTCGTCTTGGTCAATGCGCCTCGCCACAGTTCAACCGGTGATAGTTTCGATTGGAGCGATGAGAACTTCAATCGACAGTACGCAAATTCCATCATTGATCAGATTGAAGCTGCTGGAATTCCAATTCGCGAAAGACTTGAAGTACTTGAAATTCGCACTCCTCTAGATTTACAAACAAGCGTCAACGCACCTGGTGGTTCGATTTATGGAACATCGAGTAATGGAGCGCGCTCTGCCTTCGCTCGCGCCAAGAATCGCTCGCCAATTAAAGGTCTGTACTTAGTGGGTGGATCTGCTCATCCTGGTGGAGGGTTGCCTCTTGTGGGATTAAGCGCCGAAATGGTTGCGCTAGCTATCCTCGACTAGTCAATACTTTCTTAGCCGCTCGCATTACCTGCACAAAACTAAATAAAAGAAGTCCAAGGAATGCATATGACATCTGCAAAGTGCCTGGAATATCGAAGATATAAAAGAGAAGTGCAAAGGCCATAAAAATTGCACGTACGGGTCTTTCAGTTGGAGTTACAACACCAACTTCTGAATGCCCAAGAGATGCAAGGCGTGCGCGTGCATACTCTTGCGTTGATGCAACGGTCCACATTGTGATGACCAACCACGCAGGAATTCCTAGTCGCCAACCCATATAAAGCCAGAAAGCTTCAGAAATACGATCGGCAACAGAATCAAGAACAGATCCCCATTTGCTTTCGCTTCCACGCACAATCGCAACGCTTCCATCGATGCCATCGAAGAAGAGAGATATCGCTAGCAAGAGAAGTGAAATGGCTGCATAGGTAGAAAGTCCCATTGCGATTGCAGTACCAAGGCCCAAGAAAGTCAGAAAGTTTGGGGAAATGCGAAGAGCTGCGCATACGCGTCCCGCTTGATAGGAGAAACGTAACCAGGCACCGACGACGCCTTCGACATCTGCGCCGCCGTGCAACTGACTCCAGCGCTCTTTAAATTGCCGTTCAGACATTGGAATGGCTGTCATCGCTCATCCTTGAGCTGAGAATAGATTTCGCGAGTAGCAGTTGATGTATTCATTGTGTAGAAATGAAGGCCAGGAGCCCCTTCTTCAAGTAAGTCTTGGCAGAGCTTGGTTGCAATTTCAACACCGAGCTTACGAACATCCTCAGGCTTATCTTCAATCTTTGCAAAGGCGCTAGAGATATCAGAGGGAATAGCCACGCCACTTAACTCAGCCATTCGATTGAGTTGCTTCACATTTGTAATGGGAAGAATGCCCGGAATGATCGGAAGTGTGGATCCTTTAGCAGCTAACTTATCGACTAGTGATTTCCACTTATCTGCTTCAAAGAAGAATTGAGTTGTTGCAAAAGTTGCACCACGCTTTTCCTTTTCCAGCAATACATCTACATCTTTATTGAAATCTCCTTGTGATGCGGGATGTCCATCTGGAAATGCTGCAACGCCAATAGTGAATCCCCCAAATTCAGCAGCGAGTGTTACTAATTCATCTGCGTGATTGAGGCCACCGTCAGTTGTGCTCCATGGCGCCTGTGGTCCGCCAGTAGGGTCTCCGCGAAGTGCCAAAATACTTTTGATGCCTGCATCGCGATATTTTCCGAGAATGTCGAGTAACTCTGCACGAGTAGAACCAACGCAGGTTAAATGGGCAACGGTAGGAATATGTGTGCGAGCAGTAATTTCTGAGGTAATACGAATAGTGCGATCGCGCGTTGATCCACCTGCGCCATAGGTCACAGAGATGAAATCAGGGGCGATAGATTCAAGCTGTGACATTGCAGCCCAGAGTCGTTCTTCACCTTCAATATCTTTAGGTGGGAAGAATTCAAAGGAGTAGGTCAAGCCACTCTTCACGCTGCGCATCTCCACGGCGTCAGGATATCGTTGCGCCGTGGATAAAGAGGTCATGATGAGCGCATCCGAGGTGCGCGATGCCGTCAAAGCCGAACTCACACAATATTTAGCTGAACAACGCGACTATCTCACTAGCATCGCATCTGAATTAGTACCTGTCTGCGATGCCCTCGAAGATTATCTTCTCGAAGGTGGAAAGCGACTGCGTCCTCTCTTTGCCTATGCCGGATTTATGGCAGCGGGATCAACTCCTAGCCGCACCGATATTCGTGCGATGGCAAGCCTTGAATTACTTCAAGCATGTGCACTCATTCATGATGATTTGATGGATGGCTCCGATACACGTCGCGGAAAGCCAGCAATCCATCGCCACTTTGAAAATCTTCATCGTCAAGGTTCGATGGCAGGAGTTGCAGATCAATTTGGAGAAGCTGCAGCAGTATTGCTCGGAGATCTCGCACTCGTCTGGTCTGATCACATGTTGCACAACAGTGGACTTTCCCACGAATCACTGACTTCAGCCCTTCGTGTTCACGATGAAATGCGTATCGAACTTATGGCAGGTCAATATCTTGATGTCCGTGAAGCCGGTGAACGCGAACATAGCGTTGAGCGATCACTGCGCATCGCGCGTTACAAATCAGGTAAGTACACAATCGAGCGTCCTCTGCACTTAGGTGCAGTAATTGCGCGCCCATCTGCTTCTGAGCATTCACAGCTGCTCAATGTGTTATCCGCCTACGGACTTCCACTCGGTGAAGCGTTCCAATTGCGCGATGACATGCTTGGAATCTTTGGAGATCCGAAAGAGACAGGAAAACCTGCAGGAGATGACTTGCGCGAAGGCAAGCGCACAGTATTAATGGCAATGACGATGGAGAAGGCAACAGATGCTGCTCGCGATGAGTTAACGGCGAATTTGGGCAATCCAAACCTATCTGCAGAAAAGATTGAAACTCTCCGCACCCTGATTACTGATACCGGTGCTGTTGCCGATGTCGAAAAATTGATTGACCGCCTCGGTGAAGAATCAGTGGCTGCCGCAAACGCAGCAGCAATACATGAAGATGCGCGCCCATTTCTCTTATCTCTCGCTGAGACCGCAATCCGTAGGAGCTATTAATGACAAAGACAGTTAAGGGACCCACGGATCACGTCGTCGTAGTTGGCGCAGGTCTAGGTGGACTCAGCGCAGCTCTTCGCCTAGCGGGTGCTGGTCGCAAAGTCACTGTGATTGAACGTGAATCTGTACCAGGTGGTCGTAACGGTCTTCTCAATAAGAATGGCTATTCATTCGATACAGGCCCAACAGTTTTAACAATGCCATCACTGATTCAAGATGCATTCTCATGTGTTGGAGAAGATATGAAGGATTGGCTTGAACTCATGCCGCTTTCACCTTTGTATCGCGCCTTCTATGCAGATGGCTCACAGATTGATGTCCATGCAAATACAGCGCAGATGGAAGAAGAGATTCGCGAAAAGGTTTCTCCTGAAGAAGCCATGGGCTATCGCAAGTATGTAGAGTTTGTTACCAAGCTCTATAAGTACGAGATGCATGACTTCATCGATAAGAACATCGATTCACCTCTGAATCTTTTGACTCCTAACTTGGCTCGCTTGATTGCTCTCGGCGGCTTTAGACACTTGCAGCCAAAGGTCAATCAATACCTCAAAGATCCACGTCTTCAAAAGGTGTATTCATTCCAAGCAATGTATGCCGGTGTCAGCCCACAGCAAGCTCTAGCAATTTACGCAGTCATTGCCTATATGGATTCAGTCAACGGAGTCTTCTTCCCTAAGGGCGGAATGCATGCAGTACCTCGCGCACTTGCAGCAGCAGCAACCAAGCACGGCGTTGAATTTAAATACAACACGACAGTCACTGCTCTTGATAAGCAGAATGGCCGCGTCAAAGCAGTGCTGACAAATACTGGCGAACGTATTGAATGCGATGTTGTAGTCATGAACCCAGATCTACCTGTCGTGTGGCGTGACTTGCTGGGTAAGACACCACTGAATATCAAGCGCCTGAATTACTCTCCATCATGTGCAACTCTCTTGGTCGGATCTTCCAAAAAGTATGACCACGTCGCGCATCACAATATTCACTTCGGCGAGTCTTGGGATGGCGTATTTGATGAACTTATCAATAAGAAGATTCTGATGACTGACCCATCTGTTTTGGTTACAGTTCCAACTCATGACGATCCAACACTTGCACCTGCTGGAAAGCAGTCTTATTACATCTTGTACCCAACCCCGAACTTGGATGCAGATATCGATTGGACCAAGCAGGCAAAGCCATATCGCGATCACATGATTAAGACACTTGAAGATCGCGGTTATGAAGGCTTTGGTGACTCGATTGAAACTGAAGTTATGACTACTCCCCTTGATTGGCAAGCACAAGGTATGGAGCGCGGTGCACCATTTGCTAGCGCACATACCTTCTTCCAGACAGGACCCTTTAGACCGCGCAATATGGCGGCAGGATTTGAGAACGTTGTCTTTGCCGGCAGCGGCACTCAACCTGGCGTTGGTGTACCGATGGTTCTTATCTCAGGTCGCTTAGCGGCAGAGCGCATTGTGGGTCCGGTTAAATAGATGGATGCAGCACTTGCAGCATCGTATGCAGAGTGCAAACGATTAAATTCGTTGCATGGAAAGACATATTACTTAGCAACACTGCTGCTGCCGAAGAATAAGCGTCCTTACGTACATGCTCTCTACGGTTTTGCGCGATACGCCGATGAAATTGTGGATGACTTGGCTTCAACGCTTTCTCCCAGCGAGAAAGCAGACGCACTTCGCACATGGAGCACAGGTGTACTTGCAGATTTAAAGGCTGGGACAAGCACCGACCATATTGGTCGCGCGCTTGTCGATACAGCGCACACCTTTGATATTCCACATCAACATTTCGTCGATTTTCTCCATTCGATGGAGATGGATCTGACCGTTACCGAATATCAGACCTATGAAGATTTACTTGAGTACGTCTATGGATCAGCTGCAGTCATCGGCCTTGAGATGGTTCCTGTTCTGGGATATTCCGATCAACGCGCATTTGAGGCTGCAAAGAAGTTGGGTATCGCATTCCAGCTAGCCAACTTCATTCGCGATGTCGGCGAAGACCTTGATCGAGGTCGTGTCTATTTGCCGCTACAAGAATTGGCTCAATTTGGCGTTGATCGTGCGATGCTTGAACGCCGCGTATTAACTCCTGAAATTGTTGCAGCTCTTAAGTTCCAAATAGCTCGCGTTCGACGATTACAATGCGAATCAGATGTCGGTATTGATTTTCTCGATAAACAATCACGTCCATGCATCCGGGCAGCCAGCGAGCTCTATTGCGGAATCGTCGATGAAGTCGAAGCAATCGGTTATGACATCTTCAATAAACGAGCAAAGACTTCAACTGCTCGCCGCGCACGCGTTGCGGGCCGTGCCTATATTCAAGCAATAGCAGCCCGTATTCGCTAAAGTTCTATCCAACGGGAGCCATAGTGGCTGAGAGGACTTCACATTGAAGTCGACCGTCTGACTGGTCCGGTAATGCGGATCTAGAATTGAGGTTCAGTATGTTTTCCATATTTTTTACAGCATGGGGTTACGACGTTTCCTATCTTGAATTCGTTGCATCGGTGGTTTCATTTGTTGGTGTTGCTCTGGGTATTACCGCAAAGCGCATCACATGGCCATGGTGGGGAATTAGCAGCCTGCTTTACGGGATTTTCTTCTTGCAGTACAAGCTCTATGCAAGTGCTGCACTACAAATTGTTTTTATTCTTGCAGCAATAGCAGGTTGGTATGGGTGGGAACCAACGGGTGCAAAACCTGGCCCCTTTAAGAATAAATATCGTATGTACACAATCACAGCCATTCTGATATCAACTCTTGCCCTTGGACCAGTACTGAAATGGTTAGGAGCTGCATCAACATATGTCGATGCAATACTCTTCTTTGG
Source organism: uncultured Actinomycetes bacterium (assembly GCA_903865885.1). Classification (GTDB taxonomy): domain Bacteria; phylum Actinomycetota; class Actinomycetes; order Nanopelagicales; family Nanopelagicaceae; genus Planktophila. The sequence goes on from CAIPLJ010000071.1 coordinate 11,536, forward strand.
TTCGGTTGCTGCACAAATATTGATGGTCTACGAGAAGTATGACAATTGGCCAATGTGGCTTGTAGTGGACGGCGGATACACAGCACTCTATGCATCACAGGGGCTACTCTTTACAACGCTGCTCTATGTGGCATTTACCGCTATGGCAGCGCTGGGATGGAGTACTTGGTATGGATCTCATCGCCGCGCTATCCGATCTCTGTAAATCAACGAGACAACCCGTCATCGCAATTGATGGACCGGCGGGTGCTGGAAAGACAACTCTTGCTCACGACATCAAACTCGCCCTGGCTCAGAGTTACTCCATTACTGAAATTCATATGGATGATCTGTATGACGGTTGGGATAACGCATTGACATCACAGCTCTCTGATGTGCTCACACATCTGGTTGCTGCACATAAAAAATCCTTGCCCATCTCACTATCGAGCTATGACTGGCTTGCGCAAGCATTCAGGTCAGCAATAGAGTTAGAAAAATCAGAACTCTTGATCATCGAAGGTGTCGGTAGTGGGCAAAAGGCAATTCGAGATTCTTTGACTGCGCTCATCTGGATAGATATTAAAGATACAGAGGGATTGGCTAGGGTTTTACAACGTGATGGAATTGAAATTGAGAACCAAATGAGAAAGTGGCTCACTACCCAAGAGCAACACTTTGCCGTCGAAGGTACTCAGAACGCGGCTGATTTCGTACTCACTAACTAGAATTCGGGATATGTCTGACCTTACTGGCGAGCTCATTGATGGGCGCTATCAGCTCATTCGCCAGATGGCTACCGGTGGAATGGCGAGTATCTACGAGGCACTCGACACTCGACTCGATCGAAAAGTCGCAGTCAAAATCATGCACTCACACCTTGCGCAAGATGAGCAATTTGTAGAACGGTTTATTCGCGAAGCAAAGGCTGCCGCTGCCTTATCTCATCCCAATATCGTTGCAGTGCAAGATCAAGGTTGGAATCAAAATGGAACTCCAGCAATCTTTCTCGTAATGGAAATGATTGATGGCCATACTCTTCGCGAATACCTCAACGAACAAGGCAAGCTATCGACTAAAGATGGAATTAAGTTTCTGCTACCTGTACTGAGTGCGCTCTCTGCGGCTCATAAGATTGGCATCGTCCATCGAGATATTAAGCCTGAGAATATTTTGATCTCTAAAGAGGGCCGCATCAAAATCGCAGATTTCGGTCTTGCTAAGGGTCCCTTGATAGGTGGAACCCTGACAGCTGAATCAAGCGTCATTCTTGGAAGCGTTTCATACCTCTCCCCTGAACAAGTTCAACGAGGTGTCGCAGATTCTCGAAGCGATATCTACTCAATTGGAATTACTGCATTTGAAATTTTCACTGGGAAGAAGCCATTTGAAGGCGATGCTCCGATTCAAATTGCCTATATGCACGTTAACAATCGAGTCCCTCGTGTAAGTACATTGGTTTCAGAAATCCCTGAAAACCTTGACGAGTTAATTTTCCAAGCAACGAGCGTAAATCCGGATGAAAGACCTCGTGATGCAACTGCGTTCTACGACAAACTTTCTGCAATAAACCTCTCTCTCAACCCAAAAGAGAACCAACTCAGCCTTGAACTTGATATCCCTATCGAACCGATGCGCCCAAAGAGTGCGCGCAAATCTCTTCGCAAGAAAGTTCAAGAGCTCACTGCAGCGATACCAGTCCCTTCTATTACGCCTAAAGCTAAAGAGACAACTCAAGAGATTGCAAAGCGAAAGAAAGCAAGTAAGCGCGTACGTCGCAACCGCAAGGTGGCACTCGTTCTTGCAGTTGGAGTAGGAATTCTTGGGTGGTATTTACTTATTGGTCCTGGCTCTCGAGTCGTTGTTCCATCCACAATCGGTGCTACCCAGAGTGAAGTTACTGCAGCTCTCTCTCCGCTCGGACTGACTTCGGTGGTGAGCGAGCAGCAATTTAGTGAAGATATTGCGCAAGGTCTTGTCATCCAGTCGCTTCCACAAGGTGGAGGTCGCGTTGATCAAGGAGGCGTAGTTAAACTCATCATTTCTAAAGGTCCAGAGCGATATCTGCTTCCATCGATTTCCGGCCTTACTCCTGATGCAGCGGTCAAAGTTCTTTCAAAATTTCCAATTTCTTTGCAGCCAAACTCTGAAGAGTTCACCGCTAAAGTTCCAAAGGGCTATGTCATCGATTCCAATCCACCTGCTGGTGAGAAGGTGAAGCGCGATGCACTTGTCGTAATTCGCGTCTCTAAAGGCATCGAGCAGATTGCACTTACTTCCTATATCGGCAAAAGCTCTGATCAAGCACTCAATGAATTGCAATCCGCCGGATTTAACGTAGTTTCAACATATGGGTTTAGCGAAACACAACTTGCTGGTGAAGTAATTTCTCAGAAACCTGCGGGAGGTGGCACTGCCGATAAAGGCGCAAAGATCACGTTGGTGATTTCAAAGGGAACGCAATTCGCCTACATCCCTAATCTCTTCTCGATTGAAGAAGGTAAAGCAGTCCAATCTCTCAAGGATCTCGATCTCAAAGTTGTCGTGAAAAAGATTGGTAAAAAGAGCGTTAAAAAGGTGACAAGTATTTCACCGAAGGTTGGAAGCAAGGTTAAACGTGGCAGTACTGTGACCATCACAGTAGGGTAGGCAAATGTCTCAAACCACAAAGAAACCTCGCATCGGTGCTCACACTCCCACATCTGGCGGTATGGCAAAGCGTTCGATTGCCTATGCAGAGTTAACGCAAGCAGAAGCAATTCAAGTTTTCACATCTAATCCACGTGGTTGGGCGATGCCTGAAACTAATCATGAAGCCGATGCCATTTTCCGTGAAAAAGCTGAAGCACTTGATATTGAGACCTATGTACACGCTCCTTTTCTCATCAACTTAGGTTCACCTACGGAAGAGACATACAAGAATTCACTTGCCTCAACTGCCTACTCACTCAAGCGCGGACAAGAAATAGGTGCACTTGGTGTTGTCGTTCACACTGGCTCTGCCGTAAAGGAAGATAACGTCGACAATGCATGGAAACAGATTAAGAAAGGCGTCATGCCTATTCTTGAAGCCCTCGATGATGATGCGCCATATCTTCTGCTTGAACCAACAGCAGGCCAAGGTCAATCACTGGTCAAGCGCCTTGAGGATTTAGAGAATTACCTCAAAGCTCTCGAATACCACCCAAAAGTCGGCATCTGTCTTGATACCTGCCACGTCTTTGCAGCAGGTCATGACATTGCGAAAAAGGGCGGGATGAAAGAGACGCTCGATCTCTTAGTTCAAGTCGCTGGCATTGAACGTATTCAACTTATCCACGCCAATGACTCGATGGATGTATGTGGTGCGCTGAAAGATCGCCACCAAAATATTGGTAAGGGTTTTATCGGCGTCGATCCATTTGCAGAACTTCTCAAGCACCCTGCTGTCGCAAATGCGCCTCTCATTCTTGAAACTCCTGGAATGGAACCAGAACATGGTGAGGAAATTGCTCTCTTAAAGAAGTTGCGTGGATGAGTTCTTCGCACGCAGTCAAAATGCGGATTGCTCCTTGGGCTCTTCTCTCAGTGTCAGCAGCTTGGGGAATGGCCTTTGTTGTGATGAAGGATGCAATCGAGCGACAGAGCGTCAATAACTTTCTCTTTACTCGCTTCTCTCTGGCAGTAATTGTCATGGTGGCTCTCAAACCTCAGGTACTAAAACAATTAAACCGAGGGCTCATTCTGCGCGCTGGCTCTGCTGGAATTTTTCTAGGACTCGGTTATATCTTCCAAACATTTGGATTGGCGCGAACAGGTGCCGCCATTGCTGGTTTTGTTACCGGTCTCTACGTTGTCTTTACGCCGCTGCTTGCATACTTCTTTCTCAAAGAGCGCCTCACCAAATTGATTTGGGCCTGCGTATTGCTTGCAACGATCGGCCTTGGCTTGCTTTCCATTCATGGCTTCTCCGTTGGAATTGGAGAGATGCTTGTACTTGCAAGTGCTTTCTTCTTCGGCGCACACATCATCGCCTTAGGAAAATGGTCTTCAGGCCGCGATGCATATGCGATGACAGTGGTGCAGCTTGCAATGTGCGCGCTCTTATCAGGAATTGCATCAATACCTGGTGGCTATTCAGCTCCCCCTGATTCTGGCGTCTGGGCAGTTGTCATCTTCACTGCGGTAATCTGCACAGCGATTGCATTCGTTGTACAAACGTGGTCTCAGGCTCATATGACTACGTCGAAGGTAGCTGTCATCCTTACAATGGAAGTCGTCTTTGCTGCGATCTTCGCAATCATCTTTGGTGGTGAACACTTGACCCTGCAGGCTACTCTTGGAGGACTTATGGTGCTCACAGCTATGTTCATCATTGTTCTCAAGGAGAATTAAGCAATGGCAATAGACCTTCGCTCAGATACCGTCACTAAACCCAGCGCTGCAATGCGACATGCGATGGCCTCTGCTGAAGTCGGCGATGATGTCTATGGGGACGATCCCACTGTTAACTCACTTGAAGAACGCGTTGCTGCAATGTTTGGCCACGAGGCCGGACTCTTTGCACCTACTGGTTCACTGGCTAATCAATTAGCTATCCGCACTTTAGTTAAACCAGGTGAAGAACTTCTCGTTGAAACCCGCGGACATATCGTTCGCGCAGAACTGGGAGCCGCTGCTGCATTTAGCGGAATCACCACTCGTACATGGCCATCTGTTGATGGGCTCTTAAAAGCAGAAGATCCACTAGCGATCGCCCATGAAAATGCCGGTCCTTACTTGGTGTCAACAAAAGCAATTGCTGTCGAAAATACTCACAACTTTGGTGGCGGAACAGTGCAGCCAATTGAGGAAATTGCAAAACTTTCATCTGCAGCTCGCGCCCGAGGAATCGCAATGCATCTCGATGGTGCTCGAATCTGGAATGCACACGTGGCATCTGGTGTCTCATTTACTGAATATGGAAAGCACTTCGACACCATCAGCGTCTGTCTTTCAAAGGGCCTTGGTGCGCCAATCGGATCTGTGATGATATCTAGCAAAGAGCGCGTGGCCGATGCTCGCATTTGGCGCAAACGATATGGCGCAGGTATGCGACAGGTCGGAATCATCGCAGCTGCTGCGCATTACGCACTGGATCACAATATTGCCCGCCTTGCTGAAGATCACGCGCGTGCCAAAAAAATTGCTGTGGCACTTGCTGCCTTGGACTCATCACTGATTGATCCAGCGAAGGTGCATACAAATATTGTTGGGCTCGAGCTGTCAAAGATTGGTATCACCGCATCCGAACTGACATCTCGCTGCAAAGAAACCGGTCTATGGATTAGTGCGTTAGGTCCACATTACGCACGCCTTGTAACGCATTTAGATTTCGATGATGCTCAATGCGATGAAGCAATAAATATTTTAAAGCGCACCCTCGTGGTGAAGTAACCACTCTTTTCTATTTAGCCCATACGCATAATTTCCAAGAGCGCCGCCAGTCTTAACGATGCGGTGGCATGGCACTACAAGAACTATTGCATTCTTTGCGCACGCACTTCCAGCAGCGCGAACTGCGGCAGGACTTCCTGCGCGATCTGCTAATTCACCATATGAAATCACGGAGCCAGGTTTTATCTTTTTCATCGCCTTCCAGGCTGCTTGAGAAAAGTGTGCTCCAGGTTGTCGGACTTGAATGGCATTGATTGCCGAGATATCGCCATCAAAGTAGTCGATGATGAGATCTGAAATGACAGGAATCTTTGATACAGATTTAATTTCGCGCTCTGAATCCTCGGCGCTCAAACTCTCTTTCAGCGCTTTGAGAGTTGAGAGATTTGCTCCGAGGAGGATGTGTTCATCAGCAATCAGATTGAGATTACCGATTGGTGTTGAAATGCTGGTTAAAAGCAAGGTCACGCTAACTAAGTTAGCGGTCGCGCAACATTTCAGCAACCAAAAATGAGAGCTCAAGTGACTGAGAATGATTCAAGCGTGGGTCACAGGCTGTCTCATAGCGTGATTCAAGATCTTTTTCAGATACCTGATTGCCTCCACCAAGACACTCAGTGACATCATCGCCAGTGAGCTCAATATGGATTCCACCAGGATGAGTTCCAAGTTTCTTATGGACTTCGAAGAACCCGCGAACTTCATCAAGCACATCTTCGAAGTTACGTGTCTTATAGCCATTCTTGGATTCGAAGGTATTGCCATGCATCGGATCGCAGACCCAAAGGACCTGTGCTCCGCTCTTAGTAACGCCTTCAACTAGAGCAGGAAGTGCTTGGCGAACAGTGCCTGCACCCATGCGAGTAATAAATGTAATGCGACCTGGTTCGTTGTCGGGGTTGAGCTTTGCAATCAGTGCAAGCGCATCTGCAACAGTCGACTTAGGTCCAAGTTTGATACCAATGGGATTGCGCACCTTGGATGCGAAGTCAACGTGTGCACCATCGAGCTGACGTGTGCGTTCGCCGATCCAGATGAAGTGGCCAGATACATCGTATGGAAGTTGTGTACGTGAATCGATACGAGTCAGGGCCTTCTCGTATTCAATGATCAACGCTTCATGGCTTGCATAGAAATCAACTGCCTTAAATTGTTCTGGGTCAACACCTGCAGACTTCATAAATGCCAGCGCACGGCCAACTTCATTTGCCATCTGTTCGTACTTCTCGCCAAATGTTGAATCGCGGATAAATCCCTTATTCCATTCGTGCACCTGGCGAAGATCTGCAAAACCACCACGAGTAAATGCGCGAACTAAGTTCAGGGTTGCAGCTGATGTGTTGTAGACGCGAACAAGTCGGTTGGGATCTGGAGTACGCGCTGCCTCCGTGAATTCAATATCGTTGACAGCATCTCCACGGTAGGCAGGAAGTGTTACATCACCGCGAGTTTCAAGATCATTTGAACGTGGCTTGGCGAATTGACCAGCCATGCGGCCAACTTTGATGACAGGCAAGCTCGAGTAGTACTGCAAAACAGCTGCCATCTGCAAGATTGTCTTGATGCGGTTTCGAATTGAATCAGCAGTTGCTGCTGTGAATGTTTCAGCGCAATCCCCACCTTGTAACCAGAATGCTCGACCCGCTGCAGCTTCTGCAATCTTTGCTTTGAGATCATCGCACTCGCCAGCAAAGACAAGTGGAGGAAGTGCACGAAGATCTGCAACAGCTTTCTTCATCTGCTCACCGTTTGGACCACCAGGCCAATTAGGTTGCTGGGCAGCAACGAGTGATTCGTCGAAGAGCGAATCCAGCTGCGAGTTAGAAGTATTCATGGTCATAAGAGTAGAGAGTTCAGTAGCAATCTCGGAGGGAGATTATCCAAAGAACGAAGTGATCTCCTCGTATCGCTCGATGGGAACAGTTTTGAGAACATCAGTCGCTGATGCCAATGGCACGCGCGCAATCTTTGTGCCGTGAAGGGCCATCATCTTGCCGAAGTCACCATCGTGTACGGCTGTGATTGCCTCTAGTCCGAAACGTGAGCTAAGAACTCGGTCAAATGCTGAAGGTGTTCCACCGCGTTGGATATGTCCGAGGACAGTGCAACGTGTCTGGTAACCAGTACGTGTCTCGATCTCTGCAGCGAGCCAATCGCCAATACCTGAAAGTTGAACGTGGCCAAATGCATCAAGTGGCTGATCTTTAACAATCATGTCGCCATCTTGAGGAATGGCACCTTCGGCAATAACGATGATCGGAGCAGTTCCTGTTTCAAAGCGAGACTTTACGTAGTCGCATACCTTTTCGACTGAAAACTTAACTTCTGGAATCAAGATGCATGCTGCATCGCCTGCGATACCTGAGTGCAGCGCAATCCAGCCTGCGTGACGACCCATAACCTCAACGATGAGTGGACGGTGGTGTGATTCAGCTGTTGTATGAAGGCGATCGATTGCCTCCATAGCAATGTTGACTGAAGTATCAAAGCCAAATGTGAAATCTGTGTTGTTGAGGTCGTTATCGATTGTCTTTGGAACTCCGATGACCTTGACGCCCAAAGCATCGAGCTTTGTTGCAACGCCGAGTGTGTCTTCACCACCGATGGCAATGAGAACATCGATTCCTTGATCTGCAAGATTCTGCTTGATGCGCTCGACGCCGTTTTCAATTTTAAATGGGTTGGTACGTGATGAACCGAGAATGGTTCCGCCCTTTGCAAGGATTGGCTTTACCGTTGCAAGATCTAAAGGCATGGTCAGAGCTTCGAGTGGGCCTTTCCAGCCATCACGGAAGCCGACAAATTCGTAGCCGTAATCTTTGATTCCCTTTGTAACTACTCCGCGAATAACACCGTTGAGTCCAGGGCAGTCTCCGCCACCTGTAAGAATTCCAATACGCATTGCAACGCTCCAAAATAAAGTGAGATTTGGCTAACTAATTAAGCCGCATTGTGGTCAACACTGACTGGCACAGTCTAGCCTTTCGTCATGGCAAAGACCGACCACTCAGCTGGCCCATTGGTTGCAGGCGTAGATTCTTCGACGCAATCTGTAAAAGTAGTGATTCGAAATGCCGATACTGGTGAGTTAATCCGACAAGGACGCGCATCTCACCCCGAAGGAACTGAAGTCGATCCAGCCCACTGGGAGAGCGCACTTGAAAAAGCTTTTGCTGATGCAGGCGGCCTCGATGGCGTCGCAGCTCTTTCGATCGGTGGCCAGCAACATGGAATGGTTGTACTTGATAAAGATGGCGAAGTAATTCGCCCAGCACTCTTATGGAATGACACTCGTTCTGCACAATCTGCACGCGATCTCAATTCAGAAATGGGCGGCGATAAAGAAGCTGCAAAGAAAGTTGGCTCTGTCCTTGTTGCATCTTTTACTGCCACTAAACTTCGATGGCTTGCAGATAATGAGAAAGCAAATGCCGAAAAAGTAGCTGCAGTTGCGCTCCCCCATGATTGGTTGTCATGGCGCCTTCAAGGTGGAAAAGATTTTGCAAAGCTATTTACCGATCGTTCAGATGCATCAGGTACTGGTTACTTTGATTCTGTTACTTCGACATATCGCGACGATTTATTGAAATCAGCTTTGCGCACAGATCGCACAATCATTACTCCTCGCATCGTTTCTCCAGCTGCTTTCGGTGGCGAAACGCTTTCAGGGATTCCCATCGCAGCAGGTGCTGGCGATAACGCGGGCGCAGCGCTCGGGGTGCAAGCTCAAGCAGGCGATGTCGTGGTCTCGCTCGGTACAAGTGGAACAGCTTTCGCGGTATCAGATACTCCAACACATGATCCCAGTGGAGCTGTTGCAGGTTTTGCCGATGCAACAGGAAGGTTTCTTCCACTTGTCTGCACACTCAACGCCGCACGCATCCTTGATGCAGCAACTCGCATCTTAGGTAAGACCCATGATGAAGTGGGAGCGCTTGCACTCACCGCGAAAGCTGGAGCCAATGGACTTTCAATGCTTCCTTACTTCGAAGGCGAACGCACACCAAATCGCCCGGATGCAACGGGAGTATTTGCAGGCATGAATCTTGCAAACTCAAATCCTGCCGATATTGCACGTGCGATGATCGAAGGAATGCTCTGCGGACTTGTAGATGCAGTTGATGCTCTTGAAAAATTGGGTGTCTCTATCAATCGCGTGTTACTCATCGGTGGCGCTGCAAAGAATCCTGCTATTGCAACGATTGCATCATCACTATTTGGTCGAGAAGTTCTTCTGCCACAACCTGGTGAATACGTTGCAGATGGCGCTGCACGACAAGCTGCGTGGGCGTTAAGTGGCGGAGAAAATCCCCCACTCTGGAATCTCGGCGCAGTCACTTCCGCACAAGCTACACATACCCCCGATGTCGTTGCGCGTTATCGCGAACTCCGCGACAAGACAGAGACATGGTAAGGAATTAATGTCACGTCGCGGATGGTTTCTCTTTATTCTCGTTGGCTTCTTATGGGGTGTTCCGTACCTCTTTATCAAAGTCGCAGTTAACCAAGATCACGGCTTTACCCCAGCCGTAGTTGTCTGCCTACGTACTGCAATCGGAGCGGCAATTCTTATTCCACTAGCGATTAAACAGGGCCAACTAGGTGCTGCGCTTCGCGGTGCCAAATATGTCTTCTTCTATGCACTTCTTGAAATGATCGGACCATGGATTCTTATCGGCACCGCAGAACAGAAGATTCCATCAGGACTTGCAGGCCTTCTCGTTGCGTCGGTTCCTATTTGGGCAACAATCTTTGCATCAATGCGTGGAGATAAAACAGTCTGGCAAAAGAAGAGGCTGATGGGAATCATTGTTGGTTTTATCGGTTTAGTAGCTGTGGTCGGAATCGAAAGTATTACGGGATCTGCCGATCCTCTTTCAATCTTTATGGTCTTACTTGCCTCAATTGGTTATTCATATGCCGTCATGATGGTGCAAGGCGCTCTCCCAGGTGTCAGTGGAATTGCAATTAATGCAGTTGCCATGGCAATGGCTGCGATCTTCTATCTTCCTTGGGCAATAGTGCAGTGGCCGACACATGCAATCTCAGCTGGCGCAATCAGAGCAGTCGTAGGACTTGGAGTACTTTCTACCGGCGCAGCTTTCGTTGCCTTCTTTACTTTGGCGACCATCATTGGTGTAGCGCGCGGCTCACTTGTGACTTATCTGAACACTGCCTGTGCCGTTCTGTTAGGTGTAATTATTCTTAAGGAACCACTCACTGTGGGAATCATTCTCGGTCTTCCCCTTGTATTGATTGGTTCTTACTTCGCGAGCCGCAAGCCTGAAAACGCATCAGTACAGTCATAATTGCCTAATGATTGAAGCTCTCTTCTTAGGTATTGTCCAAGGCCTCACTGAATTCTTACCGATTTCATCAAGTGCCCATATTCGTATTGTCGGAGCATTTTTGCCCCATGCAAATGATCCAGGAGCAGCTTTCACTGCAATCACTCAAATCGGTACTGAGCTAGCTGTTCTTATCTACTTCCGCAAAGATATTCTGCAGATTCTTCGCTCGTGGTTTAAGCGCGATGGTTCTCCTGAAGCGCGCCTTGGAACGCTCATTATTATCGGAACGCTCCCAATCATTGTTCTTGGCTACCTAGGACAGGATTACATCACCAACAATTTCCGCTCGCTCTGGCTCATTGCATCCACACTGATTATCTTCGGTCTGATCCTTGGTTTTGCAGATCGCATCGGTAAGAAAGAGAAAGATCTCTCAACGCTTAATGCGCGCGATGGAATTCTTTACGGTTTCGCCCAATCACTGGCACTTATTCCTGGCGTATCCCGATCTGGTGCAACAATCGCACTGGGTCGCTTCCTCGGTTACAAGCGAGAAGCAGCACTTCGTTACTCATTCCTCTTAGCCCTACCTGCAGTCTTTGGCAGTGGTTTATACGAACTTAAAAAGGCTATGGGCGATTCGACAGTATCTGTCTACACAATGCCAGAGATTCTTGTAGCAACAGTTACTGCATTCGTCATTGGTTACGCGGTCATTGCCTGGTTGATGAAGTACATCTCAACGAAGAGCTTTACGCCCTTTGTTATCTATCGCGTAGCAGTTGGTTCTGCACTCCTTGTTGCACTTGCAACAGGGTGGATTAGCGCTCAGTAAATCCAAGTCTTTCTAGAAGCTTCGGATCGCGCTGCCACTCTTTTGAAACCTTGACGTGAAGTCCAAGGAAGATACGTGCTCCGAGTTCGCGCTCAATATCTTTACGTGCACGCATGCCGATATCTTTCAAACGCTCGCCTTGATGACCAAGCAAAATACCAGTCTGTGAATCTCGCTCGACGTGAATAGTTGCGTGGATATCGAAGAATGGACGACTACCCTTTTCTTCTCGCTCTGCCATCTCATCGATTGTGACCATGATGGAGTGAGGAAGTTCTTCACGTGCATCGCGTAGCGCCGCTTCACGGATGAGCTCGCAGATGAGCGTTTCAATCTTCTGATCACTCTTTACATCAGTTGGATAAAAAGCGGGTCCTACAGGCAAGTTATCGCCGATCAGCTTTTCCAGTAAATCAATCTGATCGTGAATAGCTGCTGAGATAGGAACGATTTCATCCCATGTAAATCCCTTAGCAAGGGCAGAAATTCCAAGTAAGCGATTGGCAAGGTTCTTCTTCGCCACTAAATCAGTCTTTGTGACTAGAGCAAACTTCTTTGCACGTGGATACTTTGCAATTTCTGCTGCTAAAAATTCATCACCAGCACCTGAAGTCTCATCAGCTGGCACACACATCATGACGATATCGACTGAATCAAGGCTCTCGTTGACGACTGCATTGAGGCGATATCCCAAGAGTGTCTTTGGTTTATGAATTCCGGGAGTATCTACAAGAACAGCCTGATATTCAGGGTTATTGACGATGCCGCGAATTGCATGGCGCGTAGTGTTGGGATGCGGAGATGTAATCGCAATCTTGCTACCGACTAGTGCATTGATGAGAGTTGATTTACCAGTGTTGGGGCGGCCGACAATAGCCACAAAGCCCGAACGGAAATCACTCATAAACCCATTCTCTCATCACATTCGAGAAGTACCTAAAGCGCTGAAATTAACTCGATTGCATCAGCGACCGATGTCACAAGTTCTGCAGCACGTTCGCCAATGAGGCGGTGACAGCCTTCAGATGATGGCGAATTAATTGGCCCAGGGATAGCCATCACAGGTCGCATCAGTTCTGCAGCATCTCGTGCTGTTCGCAGTGATCCGCTTCGGAATGCAGCTTCAACGACAAGTGTTGCTTGAGAAAGCGCTGCGATGAGTCGATTGCGAGTGAGGAAACGGTGAGGCATGGCTGGAACTCCTGGCATCACTTCAGAGACAATTGCTCCGTTCTCGCAGATTTCTTCAAATAACCTTGTATTACCTGCCGGATATTGCAGATCGATTCCTGATGCAATCACTGCAATAGTGCGGCCTTCTGCAACGAGTGCGCCGCGATGTGCGGCAGAATCAATTCCGTATGCTCCCCCACTTACTATGTCCCATTCGCGATCGACAAAACCTGCGGCAAAATCACCTGCGATACGAGTTCCATAGGGAGTTGGGTTACGTGTTCCGACAATCGCCAGAGATGGGTTTGAAAGCACGTCGGCATTTCCTTTAACGATGAGCCCGATTGGTGGCGATTCGAGTTCATCTACTCGAAGTGGCCAGTGCTGATCGCCCGGAATAATGAAGGTGCCGCCATTTTTCTCAATGGATTGAAATGAGGTCACACTTTCGAAGGCAGAGACTCTTTCGATAACAGATGCGTGCTTGATTGAGTCATAACCATTGTTCTTTAATCGTTCATACACTGACTGGGCTCCACGTTCATTGATTTCGCGGGTCCAGAAAGGTGTACCACCTTCAATGGCAGAGAAGAGAGCAAGGCGATATGCGCGTTCTTTCATAGTTCTGTCCCTTCGCGCAACGAGTGCGCACGTTGTACATCATCGAGATTTGGAACTGAGTGGCCTGCAAGATCTGCAAGAGTCCAGGACAGGCGAATAACTTTATGGAGTCCTCGTGCAGTAATGCGTTCGCGATCGAGTTCATCGTGAAGGAAGTTCATCGCTAGACGCTCTGGTCGATATTTTCCTCGTAGTTCGCGGCTCGGAATCTGTGCGTTGAGCTTCCACGAATCGTTACTAAAGCGAAGTGCAGCAGCTTGTCGCGCTTGTATAACTCGAGTTCGAATTTCACGGCTGCTCTCGCCGAGTTCAGTCTGAGCCATCTCAACCCGGCTTACGGGATCTACCTGTACTCGCATATCGATGCGATCCATCAAAGGACCGGAAAGTTTTCCTAAATAGCGACGTACTTGAACTGAAGAACATGTGCAGTTGCGCCCCTTACCAGTGAACTTTCCGCATGGACAAGGATTAGCAGCAAGTACCAAGAGAAAATGCGCCGGAAAAGTTATATTTCCAACGCTTCGCGTAATTGTTATCGTGCCTGATTCGAGAGGTTGTCGCAGTGAATCAAGAACTCCGATGGCACATTCGGGCGCTTCATCGATAAAGAGAACACCGTGATGTGCCAAACTGCATGCACCTGGTTTTATGACATGTGACCCGCCGCCAACAATGGATGCACGCGATGCTGTGTGATGTGGAGAGACTATGGGTGCAACAAGTGACATTGGTGAACGAGTTCCGAACGCGCCGGATATCGAATGCACCGCAGTTACTTCAAGGGCTTGATCCACAGTCAGCGCAGGAAAGATAGTTGGAATTCGTGATGCAATCATTGTCTTGCCTGTTCCGGGTGGACCAATAAGCAAGAGATGGTGTCCCCCGCTTGCAGCAACTTCAGCAGCAAAGCGCGCTTTCAGTTGTCCTGCGACATCCGAAAAATCGAGATACTCATCTATATCTGTTTGATCGAGATCAAGTTCCTGCGCGACAGGATGTTCGCCGGTTCGTCCCCACAGCAATACTTCTCGAAGATTTTCAAAGGTGGATATGTGCATCTGCGTCATAAGCGCTGCCTCTGCGCGATTTGCAGCGGGAACGATGGCTCGAGTAATCCCAGATTTATATGCAGCAATCAGAGCAGGAAGTACGCCCCGAACAGAGCGAACTTTTCCATCGAGTGCGAGTTCGCCCAATACAACAGTTTGAGTAAATGGCTCTTGTGGGAGCGTGCCGTGTGCAATCAAAATCGCGAGTGCAATTGATAGGTCAAAACTTGATCCACTCTTTGGCAACCAGGCTGGCGAGAGCGAAACCGTAACCTTTCGATTGGGCCAGGTTTCGCCGCAATTGGTAATAGCTGCTCGTACTCGATCACGCGACTCTTGAAGAGCGGCATCTGGTAAGCCAAGTAGTGAATACATAGGGATTCCATCAGAGATATCAACTTCAATTTCAACCACACTGCCGGTAAGTCCAAGGAGTGCAACGCTCTGCGTCTGTCCAATTGTCATAGGACACCGCCGCGATATTCAAGATTGTGTGTGCCGTCTGTTGCAATTACAACTGCCACGACATCAATACTGAATTCACATCCAAGACATCCGTGGGTTGCAAGCCAACCGAGTGCTAAACGCTGCATTCGATTGGCTTTATCGCGATTGATTGCTTCGAAGGGATGTCCAAATGCCAAGGAGCTTCGGGTCTTTACCTCAATAAAATGAAATATGCCATCAGCAGATAGGGAAATTACATCTATCTCGCCCTCTCGAATTCGCCAATTACGATCGAGAATTTCATCGCCTCGTTCGGTTACATATCGAACCGTGACTTCTTCACCAAATGCTCCAGTGCGTTGTTTTGGGCCGGGTCTCTTTATCTTTGATGCCATGCGCGGCAGGGTAAGACTCCGATTGCAACTGCAAGTGAGAAATGTGAGCGGCTGTGGAAACTATTTCAGAAGAGCCGCAATATTTGAGAAAGATTTGCGATGTTCTATACACGGGCCATGTTCTGCAAGCGCTGCTGTGTGCTTGGCGGTGATATAGCCCTTATGTTGGGCAAAGCCGTATTGAGGGTAGGTACCATCGAGTTCAATCATCATGCGATCTCGAGTTACCTTGGCGATAATCGATGCCGCGCTAATAGCAGTTACAACTTGATCGCCCTTCCACACTGCAACGTTTGGAATCGCAAGCCCTTCAATGGCATACCCATCAGTCAGGACATAGGCGGGTTCAATGGCAAGACCTTTAACTGCGCGGCGCATTCCATCAAGGTTTGCGGCATGAACTCCGCGTTCATCAATTTCTGCAGGCGGCACAATAATCAAACTTACGCTTTCGGCGATATTCATAATGACATCGAAGAGAATTTCTCGATTAGCTTCAGAGACTTCTTTGGAATCACGCACCTCTGATAATTCAGGTGCGGTTGGATCTTTCAAAATAACAGCTGCAACAACGAGAGGGCCTGCACATGGTCCGCGACCTGCCTCATCGACTCCAGCAATAGGAGAAATGCCAGCGTTACGAAGAAGTTCTTCGATCGCTTTCATAACTGCTAATTACTTAATGGGGTTCTGATTAGGAACTAGGCCAATGTGTTTAAGCGGCCAAATAATTGAAAAGACGCGACCTGTAATTCGCGAGACCGGAACAAATCCATTATTGACATCATCCTGGTGATAGCGAGAGTCAGCAGATGCACCGCGATGATCGCCCATTACCCAGACCTTGCCTTCAGGAACTGTAACGTTGAAGTCCATCTCGCTCGGTTTATTTCCGGCAAAGATATATGGCTCTACTGAAGATTTTCCATTGATTTCAAGAGCACCAGTCTTAGAACAACAAACGATGTGATCGCCTGCAACGCCAATAACGCGCTTTACAAGATA
This sequence comes from uncultured Actinomycetes bacterium, assembly GCA_903865885.1. GTDB lineage: Bacteria > Actinomycetota > Actinomycetes > Nanopelagicales > Nanopelagicaceae > Planktophila. The sequence goes on from CAIPLJ010000071.1 coordinate 27,749, forward strand.
TTGCTTTGCCGGATTTGGAAGAACTCCAACAGCCACAAATCCTTCTTTAATCTTTGCTAATACTTTATTTTCAGTGCTTGGATACGGCTCTGGTAACCAATTAGCTGGATCGCGAAATACGACGACATCTCCGCGGTGAATTGCACTCGAAATAAATGGAACTTTATTTACTGCAACGCGATCATTGATTTGAAGCGTGTTCTCCATAGAACCTGATGGAATAAAGAAGAACTGCACCAGGAAAGTCTTGATGATCAGAGATACGGCGAGCGCAACGATTACAAGAACCGGGAACTCGCGAAGGAGTGAACCCTTGCGCGACATGAAGGAGAGGGAAGTTACTCTGGCTTGTCTTCGGTAACAGCTTCGGTTACTACGACATCTTCTGTAGTCACAACTTCAGCTGGAACCTCTGCCGCAACTTCAACCGCAGCTGGCTCGGACACAACCACTGGTGCTTCTTCAATAACAGGTGCCGCAATAACTTCCGCAACAGGTGTTGAAAGAATTCCATCGCCGTAACCAACAACGCCATCACGCTTTTCGCGAATCTTTGCAGCCTTACCGCGAAGATCGCGGAGGTAGTAGAGCTTTGCACGACGAACATCGCCCTTAGTAACAAGTTCGATCTTCTCAATAACTGGAGTGTGTACTGGGAATGTGCGCTCTACGCCAACGCCGTAAGAGACCTTACGGATTGTGAAAGTTTCGCGGACTCCATCGCCTTGGCGACCGATAACGATTCCCTGGAATACCTGAAGACGTGACTTGCTACCTTCGATAACACGGACGTGAATCTTGAGCTCATCGCCTGCGCGGAACTGTGGGATGTCCTTACGAAGTGAGGCTGCATCTACGACGTCGAGAATGTTCATGGTTATTCCTGTTCATTACCAAATTAACTTGCGCTAATTGAGCACGGTATCGCCGTGCAGACTGCGTATCTTGCCACAGAAGGGGGGCCAGACGTAAATCGGCTAATCTAGGGTAGAAATTACGCGTGGAGATTGAGGAAGGATTCAAGCTCTGCATAGAGGGTCGATCCCGCCGCAAGGGTGGTCATATAGGGCGCTTGGCCATAGAGACCAAAACGTGCACCTGCCTCGGTGGCAACCAAACTCGCTGCAGCCCAATCCCACTCTTTGAGTCCATCTTCGTAATACGCATCCAACGCGCCCATTGCAACGTGACAGATATCAACTGCTGCTGCTCCATTGCGGCGAATATCTCGAATAATTGGAAGCATCCGTCCAACGTTCTCAATCTGGCGAATGCGATGTGAAACATCGTATTGAAAACCAGTTCCGATAAACGCTCGGTTTAACTCAATAGGTTCGTTTACCTTTATTTTTTTACCATTAAAAAATGCGCCGCCACCTCGAGTTGCCCACCAGGTTGAATTGATTGTGGGCGCAGTAACGACTCCGACAACTGAGCCCTCACTATCTTTGGCCGCGATAGAGACATTCCACCCAGGTAATCCATAGAAATAATTGACGGTTCCATCGAGTGGATCAATAACCCAAGTGATTCCGGACTTACTTTCGATTGCAGCACCTTCTTCGCCGATCATTCCATCATCGGGGCGGGCTGCAAGAAGTGATTGCACGATAAATTTTTCGGCCTTTTTATCCATCTGAGTGACGATATCGATGGCGGTGGACTTCTCTTCGATTTCGAATGCGGGAGGGCGATCCATCAGCAGGGCGCCTGCATCTGCCCCTACCTTTCGCGCTAATTCGAGCAACTCCTCATACATAAGTGAAGTCTAAAGGGTCTAACTCTCGAGAAAATACCACCCCATCGGATATTCTCACCCTCATGAGTGAGCTTCGATTTACCGGCAAGTCTGAAGATGGAAACCATCTCGCACTTGTCGATGGCGAGGGGAATAATTTTTCAGTTCGTATCAGTGACACTCTTCGCGCCACAGTAAATCAGCCGCGACTCTCATCTGTTCCTTCATCTGATGCAGTCGAGACAATCTCTGTCAAAGAGATACAACGACGTCTTCGCGCAGGTGAAAGCTTCGAACAGATTGCTCGTGAAGGTCAGACTACTGTCGATAAAATTGAGCGTTTCTCTGGCCCGATCATGCAAGAGCGCGAATACATTCTTGCGCGTGCACGCGAATTAGTAATGCGCAAAGATGCTCATCGCGCAGACCTTACTTTTGTTGAAGTTGTGCAATCAAAACTTGCACCACGTGGGGTCGATACAGATCAAATTTCCTGGAACACCTGGCGCCTGCTCGATGGCACATGGCATATCGAACTTCACTATCCCAATCGTGATGGAAATGGTCTTGCTACTTGGATCTTCGATCTTGCGCGTCGCGCACTCGATGCCGCAGATGACAATGGCGCTTGGCTTATCGACGAAGATGCCCCAGTTCGCGTTATGACTCCTGGCATCATTCACTCCGAGCAATCACACCCTTCACGTCTTGAAGAACCAAAGAGTGATGCGCAGATTCCTCGCATTGCAGATCTCTTTGAAGAGCCAGAAGTCAAAGCTGAGACCCCGCGCCTTGCCGTGATTCGTGAAGCGCCATCAGTGACAGATTCTCAAGATGGAATCACAGCACGCGCCAAAGTGCCTTCGTGGGATGAAATTATGTTTGGCCGTAAATCAGAAGAGCTACCTGAAGATAATTAAATTACTTCTGCGCCGTAAGCAATGGCACAGAACTTTCAATAGCTGAATCTCCGCCGTGATGGCCAATCATTGCGCCCTCTTTATCGCTGCGCTCTGGATCGAGTAGAACAATATTCTCTTGGGCAATCGCAATCACATCTCCTGCGCGCTCTGATGCATCCAGTGAAACCTTCGACCCAAAGAGACCTGCATCTATTGCACTCTGTCGCGTATGCATCCTTACCTTTGATCCCAATGCAGATTCCCAACGTGAGACGACTTCAGATGCTGAATTAGGGTTTGCTGCACTTAGATAGAGATGACGTGCTCGTGGTTCGCCGGCGATTACTGCAATATCTTTCAGCAAATCGTTTTCCTGTCCAAGAATGATCTTCTCCCCAACATTGATCATTCCGTGATCGGCTGTCAGCCAGATACGTGTGCCCGTAGGAACTTTTGCAATGAGATCTGCCGCAAGTTGATCTACCGCGCCAAGGGCTGCAAGCCATTTATCTGACCCAACGCCATCTGAATGACCAGCAGAATCTAAATCGTTTACATAGAGATAGACAAAAGATGGTGATTGCGACAGCGCAGAAATTGTCTCTGAGATTAAATCTGGTGCGATATTGGCGCCCTTGTAGTGAGCCCCGCGAAATACCGCACGAGTAAATCCTGTATTTTCATAGCGCTTGGCTGCAACATGTGTTGTTGTAATTCCAGCAGCTACCGCGCGTTCAAAGAGTGTAGGAACTGGTTGCCACATCACCGGATCTACGCGTTCATCCCACTTGAGCGTATTGAGAATGCGACCACCACTACGCGGAACTTGCACCGTATAGCCGAGCATTCCATGTGCACCAGGCATTTCACCTGTTGTCAGCGTTGCAAGGCTTGTCGCAGTCGTGCTGGGGAAAGACGTTGTAACACTTCCTCGAGATTGCATACGTGCAAGTGTGGGAGCTGCATCTGCGAACTGAGTCAGAACATCGGCACCAAGTCCATCGACGAGAAAGAGAATTTCGCGACCTGTGGGACTTTCACCACAGTTGATTGAATCCTGCGCAGTCGTTAAACCCAAACTCGAGAAGATTGAAGGCATGATTTGCGACAAATGCACAGCCCTATCTTCTCACGAGTATTGTTGCCACCATGAACTCGTATGAATTCGTTCCATCGCCAGAGGTTGCTGCAGCCCTTGCCTCAGGAAAGCCAGTTGTTGCACTTGAATCAACGATTATTAGCCACGGCCTTCCTCGCCCTTCAAATCTTGAGGTAGCGCGCGAAGTCGAATCCATTGTTCGAGCACATGGTGCAACACCTGCCACTATTGCAATTCTCGATGGCAAGGTATGTATCGGACTTACAGATGAACAACTTATTGCTATTGCGAATCGAGATGACATCGCTAAAGCTTCAAGCCGAGATTTAGCAATCATCACTGCGACAGGAAAATCTGCTGCAACCACTGTTGCTGCTACTGCTCATCTTGCAGTCTTAGCTGGCATTCATATCTTTGCTACAGGTGGACTCGGTGGCGTACATCGTGGAGCCAATGAATCATTCGATGAATCCGCAGATCTGACTGCGCTCTCTGACCTCGATATCACCGTCGTCTGCGCGGGAGTTAAATCAATCCTTGATGTCGGAGCGACTTTAGAAAGACTTGAAACCCTTGCTATCGGCTTGGTCGGTTATAAGACCACTCACTTCCCCGGTTTCTATCTCACAGACTCCGGTTTTACTATCGAACATCAAGTGAATTCAGCAGATGAGATTGCTCAGATCATTAAAGCTCGTCACGCTCTGAAGACTGACCTACATGCGCTCATTGTTGCCAATCCAGTTCTCAAAGAGATGGATCGCACCCGTCACGATGTAATTCTCAAGAGTGGACTCGCAGGGGCGGCTAAGAATGGAATTATCGGTAAAGCTGTTACGCCTTACTTACTTGAGCATTTCCATACAGCATCTGAAGGTGAATCACTCAAGGTCAATATTGAGATCATTAAATCCAACTCTGCGCTGGCAGCCGATATCGCTGTTGCGGTAGCTAAGTAGATCTATGGGCGCCAAAGTCTTATGTATTGGCGATGTCATGCTCGATGTCGTAACAAAGATTGATGTGATGCCTTCGCAGATCAATTATGGAAGTGACACCCCAGCAAAAATTTCAACTCATGGTGGAGGCGCCGCAGGAAATGTAGCGTCATGGCTTACTCGCACAGATGCTCAGGCCACAATCGTGGGCCATGTGGGCGATGATGCTGCAGGTTCTGCTCTTGTAACAGAGTTTGATCAACTGGGCGTTGCGCATCACAACTTAGTCATTGATGAAGGTCACTCTGGCGTTGTTGTCGTGTTGGTAGATCCCACTGGAGAGCGCACCATGTTTCCCGATAATGGCGCTAACTCTGGTCTGCATATTGGCGATCTTCCAGATCTTGCCGAATATAACGCGGTATACATCTCGGGATATTCACCGCTTGATCCTCTCTCCTTGACGGGAATCAAAGCGATGATTTCCAAGATTCGTGAAGCATCTATTCCTATCTACTTCGATCCAGCATCAGTTGGTGGAATGAAAGAGGTTGCAATCGCTGAAGTGCAATCTTGGTTACCTCTCATGAACGTTTTACTTCTCAATGAAGAAGAGGCTATTTATCTCTCGGGGCAAAGTGATATTGAGAAAGCGCTCAA